>JAHEDN010000006.1 GCA_024641225.1 Burkholderiales bacterium
GGAGATGACAAGGCCGTAGATCACCGCGACCGCGGCAGCTTCGGTGGGGGTAAAGACGCCGAACCAGATGCCGCCGAGGATGATCACCGGCATCAGCAACGCCGGAAAGGCGGCGACGAAGGCGGAGCCGATCTCGGCGAGCGAGGCGCGCTCGCCGCCGCGGTCGCAGCCGGTCTTCAGGCCGTGGCGCACACACACCAGCATCAGGCCGATGCCGAACAGCACGCCCGGCACGACGCCGGACAGGAAGAGATCGCGTACCGATGCCCCGGACACGAAGCCGAAGACCAGCAGCGGGATCGACGGCGGGATGATCACAGCCAGCGTGCCGGCCACCGAGACGAGCGCCGCCGCGAAGGCCGGCGAGTAGCCGCGCTGCGTCATCGCGGGGATCATCACTGCGCCGATCGCTGCCGATCCGGCGATCGCTGAGCCGGACACGCCGCCGAACAGCAGGCAGGCGAAGACCGTCACCACGCCCAGTCCGCCCGGCAGGAAGCCGAACAGCGTGTGCGCAAAGCGAACGATCCTCTCCCCGACGCCGCCGCGCGAGATCAGTTCGCCGCCGACGATGAACAGCGGCACCGCGATCAGCACGAACGGCTCGACCCCGCCGATGAAGGTGAGCAGGATCGTCTCCAGCGGGTGAGTCAGCCCATACCACCACAGCGTGACGAAGGTGGTGAGCAACAGCGAGTAGACGAGCGGGATGCCGAGCAGGGCCAGCGCGAAGAAAGCGACTGTGATGAACACGATGATCACGAGACGTTCTCCGGCGCTGCAAGCTTGTCGCCGCCGCGGATCAGCACGACCAGATGGTGCAGCACATAGACGAGCGAGATCGCCGATCCCACCGGCAGCGCCATGTACTGCCAGGCCATCGGCCAGTCGAGCACGGTGAGGATGTTGCCCCAGCTCGCCTGAACGATCACCGTCCCGTACCAGACGAGAAGGACGAGGACGCCGGCAACGGTCAGTTCGATCGCGATCCGCAGCCAGCGCCGGGGCGCGCTGCCGACCAGGTCGAGCACCTCGGAGATCGCCATGTGACCGAGCCGGCGCGACGCCGCCGCGGCGCCGAGGAACGTCGTCCAAACCATCACGAACTCGCCGAATTCCGTGGTCCAGGCGATGTCGTAATCGAGCTGGTGCATCACCACGTTGACGAAAACGATCACCACGAGCGCCGAGCCAAGCGCGACGATCGACCAGTCGACGAGTTCACCAAGCCAGCGCAGTGCGGCGGGCTCGGGCGGTGCCGGGGGCAGCAGTTTGGTCACGAAACTCGGGGCGGCGACCGGGCGCATCGATCGCGCGCCCGGCGCTGCAGTTCGGGCGACTACTTGACCGCCTTGCGGACTGCCTCGGCGTCCTTCAGGAACGCGTCGACGTCGGCACCGTACTTTTCCTTCGCCTTCGCATAGACAGGCTGCACGGACTTGCGGAACGGCTCCACTGGCGGCCGGTTCACCTTGGCGCCCTTGCTGGTCATTTCCTTCAGCTGGTTCTCGTCGTTGTTGCGGATGAAGTCGCGGCTGAAGGCGGCGGCGATCTTGGCCGCTTCGGTGATCGATTTCTGGTCGGCTGGCGACAGCTTCTGCCAGGTCTTCTCGGAGATCGCCAGCGGGATCGGGCTATAGACGTGCTGGGTCAACGTTACGTTCGGCGCGACTTCGTAGAACTTGTTCGAGTAAATCGTGTCGATTGGATTCTCCTGCCCGCTCACGGTGCCCTGCTGGATCGCCAGATAGACCTCCGGCAGCGGCATGATCTGGATGTTGAAGCCCATCGCCTCGAGGGTCCAGCGCATCATCTCGTTGGGGAATGTGCGCAGCTTCTTGCCGGCCGCATCGGCCGGACTGTTCAGCGGATCCTTCGTCGTCATGCTGCGGAAACCCGCCTCCCAGGTCGACAGGAAGCGGAAGCCCTTGGCGGGCGCCTTGGCAAACTGCGCCTGCAGCCATTTCGATTCGTCGTAGAGCTTCCAGCCCTGCTGATAGTTGTCGACCAGATACGGCAGCATCGTGAGGTTGAGGCTCGCGACGTGCGGCGCGTAAGAGCCGGTGCTCGAAACGGTGAAGTCGATGCCGCCCAGCGTCAGCTGCTCGATGTTCTTCGGGTCGTTGCCAAGCTGGCTGCAGCAGAAGACCTGCACCCGGTAGCGGCCCTGCGTCAGTTCCTCGACCTTCTTGGCGAAGAGCTGCGCCGCAGACTGGCGGGCGCCGGCCTGCTGGTCGGTATGGCTGAACTTCAGCACCGTCTGCGCAGCGGCGGTGCCGATGCCCAGCGCGGCGACCACGGCGACGACGCCGTTGCGGATCAGGTTGTCGCGATTCATGTTGTCTTCCTCCTCATTGGCCAGAGGCCATCCATGGCGATTGCGACGCAAAGGTCGCGGCGAGCGGACGGTCGATCGGATCGAAATCGTCCAGTTCGATGCGGCGGCCATCGGCGTGCGAGCGATAGGCCGCTTCCTGCACTTTCAGATTGACGAGATAGTCACGTGCGGCGTTCTCGATCGGCGCGCCCTGCGCGAGATGAGCCACCACGTGTCGCTGCAGCCACTCGCAGGCGCCGCCGCCGAAGGTGTCGTCTGGGCCGCGGTCATAGTCGATCTCGCGCTCTTCGCCGTGGTGCCCCTTGAAGAAGAGCCGAGCGTCGCCGTCCAGGCGCAGCACGCCGCCGCTGCCCTCGAGCCAGCATTCGCCCATCGTGCGGCGCGGGTTGGCGGCAACATGGTCATTGCAGCGATTGCCATCGAAGAGGCCCGCCGCGCCGCTGGCGAACTCGAAGATGACGTAGCCGGCGTCCTCGCCGGCGATCACCGGGTTGACGCGGCGCAGCCGCGCATAGACCGCGCGCACCTCCCCCATCAGGTAACGAAAGGTGTCGATCCAGTGGATGCCGGTCTCGACGACCAGCAGTCGCGGCATCGCCTGGAAGTACGGCTGGCGGTCGAGATAGGCATGCGAGCCCTGGCCGTCGCCGGGACGCAGCCGGAAGGCGATGGCGTGCGGCGTGCCGAGCGTGCCCTGGTCGATGAGCCGCCTGGCCTCGCGGTACCACGGTTCCCAGCGGAAGTTCTCGTGCACGATCAGCGGCACGCCTGCGGCCTCGGCCATCTCGGTGATCGCTACCGCGTCGGCATAGTCGACCCCGAACGGCTTCTGGCAGATCACGGCGACGCCGCGGTCGACCGCGGCGCGAACGAAGTCACGATGCGTCGATGGCGAAGTGATGATGTCGAGCAGGTCGGGCCGCGTCGCGTCGAGCAGTTCTTCGACGCTGCCGCAGACCAGTGGCACTCTGAAGCGCTCGGCGATCGCCTGCCCCTTGGCGCGATCGCGGTTGGCCAGGCCGATTATCTCGATGAGGCCGTCGCGCGCCATGTTGCACCAGCCCAGGTACTGGAACTGGCTGAAGTACCCGGCGCCGACGGCGGCGACGCGCAGCGGTCGGGTCATGCCGCAACTTCCGCCGTGGCCAGCGCATCGATTACGGCGCGCGTGACCGCGGCCGTGCCGTCGGTGCCGCCGAACTCGAATGGCGTGACCGTCCGCTCGGCGAAGACGCGATCGACTGCGGCCTCGAGTCGCGCCGCCGCGTCAATCATCGCTGGCACCTTGTGCCGCGTGCCGAGCCAGTCGAGCATCATCGCCGCCGAAAGCAGCATCGCGGTCGGATTGGCCTTGCCCTGGCCGGCGATGTCCGGCGCCGAACCATGCGAAGGCTGGAACAGGCCGTGCGCGTCGCCGATGTCGCCTGACGGCGCCATGCCCATGCCGCCGATCAGGCCGGCGCCAAGGTCCGACAGGATGTCGCCGAACTGGTTTTCTGTCGGCAGCACGTCGTAGTCCCACGGCTTGCGGATCATGTTCAGCGCCATCGCGTCGACGTAGCAATGGTCGGCGGCGATGTCCGGATGCTTCTTCGCCACCTCCCAGAAGACCTTGTTCATCAGCGCGAGGGCGCGATGGACGTTGGACTTGTCCACGCAGGTGACACGGCCCTTGGCCGCGTTGCGTTGCTTGCGCTGGGCAGCCAACGCGAAAGAGAACTCGAACAGCCGCTCGGAGCCGGCGCGGGTGATGCGGCCCATGTCGAAGGCCTCGTCATCGGTTGCGGCAGGCACCGCGTCGGGGCGCAGCCTGCCGTAGAACCAGCCTTCGGTCTGCTCGCGCACGATGACGAAGTCAATGCCTGCGGCCCGCGGGTCCGCGAGCGGCAGCGGTGTGCCGGGAATGGCGCGGATCGGCCGCACCCCGGCATAAAGATCGAGCTCGTCGCGCAGGTCGAGCTGCGGCGCGATCTCGGTGCCGTCGGGATAACGCACGCTCGGCAACCCCATCGCGCCGAACAGGATTGCGTCGGCCTCGTGCGAGGCGCGCATCGACGATTCAGGAAAGGCGGTGCCGGTATCGGCGTAGCACTGCGCGCCGCCCGGATGCTCCTCGTAGTTCAGGCGGAAGCTGCCGGCCTGCTTCTCCAGCGCGGCCAGCACGGCGAGGCAGGCCTGAATCACTTCGGGGCCGATGCCGTCGCCCGGAAGCACGACGATGCGAAAGTCGCTTTTCATCTCTCGTTCCTATAGGTGTTGCACACGAAGGCGCTCGAACAGCGCCAGCAGTTCGCCGCTTGCGCGGGCGCGATGCGCCCGGTTGGCCTCGACCGCACCCCTGGCGTCGCCGGCGCGCAGCCGCTCGACGAGCAGGGTGTGCTCCTTGGTCGAGTTGACCGGCTTCGGCCGCATCCGCAACGTGACCATGCGGGCGCGGTGCGCGCGGTCCCAGAAGTTCTCGACGGTTGCCTGCAGCATGCGGTTGCCGGCAAGCTCGACCAGCGTGCGGTGGAAGCGCTCGTCGGCCATGGCCCAGGCGTCGAGATCGTCGGCCTTCAGTGCGCGGTCCATGTCGCGCGTGGCCTGCGTCAGCGGCTTCAGTTCGTCGTCGGTCGGGCCGCGCGTAGCGACGATTTCCGCCGCCGCGCATTCGAGCGCAGTGAGCACGGTGTAGATCTCCGCCATGTCGGCCGGCGACACCGGCAGCACGCGCATGCCGTGGCGCGGCACCACCGAGACCAGCGCTTCGTTCTGCAGCCGGATCAGCGCTTCGCGCACCGGCGTGCGGCTGATGCCCAGCGCCTGCGCCAGTTCACTTTCCAGCGCCTGATAGCCGGGCGGAAAGATATTGTCGAGAATGCGGATGCGGATGGCGTCGTAGGCTTGGTCGACCAGCGACGACTTCACGACGCGACCGGCGGCCGGGTGCGCGGTGCGCAGGCGCCCGGCCGCGGTACGGCTGCGCAGGTTCGTCATCGCCTTGTGCATCTCAGTGGTTCCAGTGCGGCGGCGGATGGCCCGCCACCGGCGCGCGAAAACACGCCAGACGATCGCCGAGCAGGCAGCCGAGAAACGCCGTGCGCAGGTCGGAGCCGCCGAAGGCAAGGCTGGAGATGTTCCTCAGCACCCGTCCGCCGCAGGTGTCGAGATCCGGCCGGTCCATTTCGCCGCCGACAAATGCGCGCTCGCAGCGCTCGAGGTGCACCGGATCACAGTCCTCGATCATCAGCTGCTGGCTGCCGTCGGGGCCAACGCGGATCACGCGGTTCGAGACGATGCTGGTGATCCAGACGCCGCCTTCGGCGTCGAAGGTGAGCCCGTCGGGAAACGTGCCGGGCCCGAAGGTCGTGACGGCTTCGCGGCCGGCGAGCGCGCCGCCGGCGCCGAGACGAAAGCGCGTCAGCCGGCGGCCGAAGGTCTCGTTCACGTACAGCCAGTGCCCGCCCGGATCGACCAGCGCTTCGTTCGTGTAGCCGAGCCCGTCGGCGACGATGCGCGCGCCGCGGCCATCGAGCAGCACGATGAAGCCGTCGGCCACATCGCCGCGGTAGGCCGCCGCGCGTGGACGGAGACGCGTGCTGACCGTGATCCACACGCGTCCCAGCACGTCTTCGTGAACGAAGTTGGTCGGCGGCAGATCGATGCCGTCGACCCGCTGCAGCAGCGGACGTACGCCGCCGTTGCGGTCGAGCACGAAGACGCCGCCCAGTTCCTCGCCGAGGTCGGCGAGCAGGAAGCTGCCGTCGGCGCGAAGCGCGATGCCGTTGGGTCGCAGCGGCCGGTCGCCAGGCAGGCGCGCTGAGTACAGCGTCTGCGTGCCGTCGCCGCGTGTATGCGCGACGCCGCCGCGCCAGTCGGCTGTGAACAAATCGCCGCGCGCAGTGGCCAGCACGCATTCGGGCCGGTTCAGGCCGTGGCCGACGAATCGCAGCGATTGCAGCGCGATCGCCGGTGCGGCCGGCGCTTTCGCCTCCGTCGCGACCATCGCTTCTCCTCAGAGCGGGCTTTCCGTCCGTCTCGATCAATGTATACGTTAACGAATGCGCCTGTCAATGCCCGGCGACTGCAGCGGCGACGTCGGCCGTGGCCGGCGCAACGCTGCGCGGCGGGTCAACTCAGCGGACATAACCGAACAGCCGCGGCAGGCCGAGGACGACCTCAGGCACCAGCGTGATCACCAGCAGCACGACGATGAGCACGACGTAGAAGGGAGCCAGCGCCCGCACCAGCCTGAAGGCGTTGATCTCGGCCACCTCGGCCACCGCGAACAGACACAGGCCCACCGGAGGCGTGATCAGGCCGATCATCAGGTTCAGCACCATCATCACGCCGAGGTGCACGGGGTCGATGCCCATCGCCGTGGTCGCGGGCAGGATGATCGGCGTCACCATGATGATCACCGGCGCGGCGGCCATGAAGCAGCCGAGCACCAGCAGGATCACGTTCAGCAACAGCAGGAATACGCGCGGATCGGGTGACCAGTCGAGGATCGTCACCGCGAGTTTCATCGGTACCTGGTGCATCGTCAGCACCCAGCCGACCGCCGCTGACACGGCGATGATGAACAGGATGTTGGCCGAGGCCATGGCGCTGTCGAACAACACTTCGGCGATCTCGCGCAGCCTGATCGTGCGGTAGACGAGCACGCCGAGGATCAGCGCATACAGCACGGCGAAAGCGCCGGCTTCGCTGGCGGTGAAGATGCCGCCCCAGATGCCGCCGACCACGATCACCGGGGTGAGCAGGGGCAGGAAGGCATGCACGAAGGCGTGCCCGGTTTCACCCCAGGTGGCGCGCGCGCCGGCGCCGTAGCGGTGGCGGCGCGAGTGGATGTAGACGACGACCATCATCGCCAGCCCCATCAGGATGCCGGGTATCAGCCCGCCGAGGAACAGGCCGCCGATCGAGGCGCCGGCGGTCACGCCGAAGATCACCAGCGAGATCGACGGCGGGATGATCGGCGCGATGGTCGTCGAGGCGGCGGTGACCGCCGCCGAGAACGCACGGTCGTAGCCGGCCTGCGTCATCGCCTTGATCTCGATGCGGCCGAGGCCGACCGCGTCGGCCACCGCCGAACCCGACATCGACGCGAACATCATGCTGGCGCCGACGTTGACGTAGCCGAGCCCGCCCGGCACGCCGCCGAGCAGGCAGTTGGCCAGATGGAAGATGCGGTCGGTGATGCCGGTGCGGTTCATCAGCTCAGCGGCGAGCAGGAAGAACGGGATCGCCATCAGCGCGAAGCTGTCGATGCCGGTGGCCGTCTGCTGGGCGGCGATGATCGGATCGATCCCGGCGCCGAACTGCACCTCGAGCAGGCTGACCGCGAGCAGCGCCACTGCGATCGGCACCGCGGCGATCATCAGGACGAGCAGGGCGGCGACGTGCAGCATGTTAGAGGTCGCTGCGTTCGCTGGCCTTGATCGCTTCGGCGCCGGCGCCGAGGCGCAGGCAGCGAAAATCGGCCAGCGTGTTCGTCGCGAAGCCGCAGGCGGCCGCGCTCAAGCCCAAAGCGACGCCCATGTAGATCCAGGCCTGCGGAATCTCCAACGCCGGCGAGACCTGCGTTCCGGCCAGCGCGACCAGCCGCCACGCGAGGTACGCGAGCCAGCCGACGAAGACGAGGCCGAGCACATCGGCCAGCGTGATCAGCAGCAAGCGGACGCGGGCCGAGGCCGCCAGCAGCACGGCGTCGACGGCCAGCAGCTTGCGCCGGAACGCCAGTACCGCGATGGCAGCGAAGGTCCACCAGACCATCAGGATGCGCGCCAGCTCCTCGGTCCAGCCGAGCGGCCGGTTGACCACGTAGCGCGAGATCACCTGCGCGATCGCTGCCCCAACCATGATGGCGAAGGCCAGCACGACCAGCCAGCGAACGACGGTGAACAGCCCGCCGGCAGCGGCGCGCAGGGTGATCGGGCGCGACATCGGTCGGTCAGGCGGCGGCTGCGAACGGATCACGGCCGCGCGCCAGCTCGCTTGCGGTCAATTGCCGAGGCGGACGGCCTCGTCGTAGGCTGGCTGGCCGAAGTCCTTGATGTACTGCTGGTGGACCTTGCGCGAAGCCTCGACGAAGGCGCTGACATCGGGCTTCTCGACGATTTCCATGCCCTTCTTGCGCAGTTCGTCGAACAGCGTCTGCTCGCCTTCGGCGTTGGCCTTGGCCAGCGCCACCTGCGCCTCGAGCGCCGCGTCGCGCAGCACCTTGCGCTGCGCTTCGGTCAGGGTGTCCATGAACTTCTTGCTGGCGATCAGGAAGAAGCCCGAGTGCATGTGGTTGGTCAGCGACAGGTACTTGGCCACCTCGTAGATCTTCCAGTGCGCCATCACTTCGACCGGGTTTTCCATGCCGTCGATCGTGCCCAGGCGCAGCCCCATGTAGAAGTCCGCCGCCGGCATTGGCACCGGCTCCACGCCGAAAGCGCGCCAGGCGTCGGTGTAGACCTTGATGTTCGGCACCCGCACCTTCATGCCTTTCAGATCGGCCATGTTCTTGACCGGCCTCTTCGACGACACCAGGATGCGCGGGTTGCGCTCGAGGAAGGCCAGCATCTCGACGCCGAGCTTGGTGCCCATCTGGCCCGACCACTCGCCGGCGATCTTGCCGTTCATGAACGCCCGCAGGTGCTCGTTGCTCTTCCACAGGAACGGCATGTCGATGATCGACCAGGCCGGGAAGAAGTTGCTGACCACGCCGCCGACCAGCGCGATCTCGGTGACGCCGGCCTGCGCCTGCTCGAACATCTCGCGCTCGCCGCCGAGCGTGGAACTCGGGAACACCTTCACTTCGAGCGCGCCGTTGGTCTTCGCCTTGACGGTCTCGCCGAACTTTTCCAGCACGGCGTGACGCGGGTCATTGGTCGGCGCAAGGTGTCCGAGCTTGACCTGCCTGGCCTGGGCGGCGCCGGCACCGAACGCCAGCGCGACGAACGCCAGCGCCGCTGCGCGCAGCAATCGTTGAGTCCTCATTTCCCTCTCCTGCGTGAGTGAGTGTTCCGTCACGCGTCCTCGCTTCGTGTTCGGGCCGACGGAGAACGACCGTCGGCGCACGCCCGGACGCGATAGCCGGAGCATAAGAACTCGGATCGGCCGCGTCAATAACGTATACGTTGATGGATGCACCGTAGCCCTCGACCGTCGGGATGGCCCCGCGAAGCCGCCGTGTTTCGTGTCCCTGCCGCCCCAGTCCAAGCGGCCTCCCGGCACTCGATGACCTGTCGAGGTCGCTCTGGCCACCGGGCGGCAGGCGGATCGTCGCCGTCGACGCAACCGGCCATTGCCAGCCGATGCGCCTGCGGGCCATGTCGATCGGCCCATGCCGTCAGACCGCCTGCCGCTGTCCGTCCGCTCAGTGGCTCCGCGCCGAAGACGGAGCGACGATGCCAGTGCGACACCACTGCGCAACAGCCGCATGTCGCCGAAGTTCCCGCTGCGGGCACGCCGTTTCTCGGCATCGACTTGACGTGGTCTTCTCCTTGCAACGAGGCGGTCGAATTTGCGGCCAGTTGGATGTCCGGAACGGAGGCGCGCGGAACATCGCAGGCTCGTTCTTGTGCGCGCAACTCGCGGCGCAGTCGTACATGGCGATGGGGGCGCTGCCGATCCGGCAGTTACTCTCAAAGGAGAACGCCGAGCAGCGCACGCGCGGCGGCGGCCGCAATCAGTGTCGCGCCACGCGTACGGCGAAGCGCCGGCTGCCGAAGCTGCCGCAATACGGCCCGAACCGCCCGGCGATGGCGCTGGCGCAATGCGGACAGTGGCCGTCGTCGGTCAACTCGTAGCGGCCGATGCGGTGCCAGTCGCGCTCGATCAGCAGCGCACGGCAGCGCGGGCAGGTCGTGCTGCCGCCCTCGCGGTCGTGCACGTTGCCGGTGTACACGTAGCGGAGGCCTTCCTCGTGTGCGATCCGCCTCGCCCGCGCCAGCGTCGATGCCGGCGTGGCCGGCAGGTCGTCGAGCTTGTAGTCGGGGTGAAACGCGGTGAAATGGACGGGCACGTCGGATCCAAGTTCGCGCGCGATCCACTGGCACATGGCGCCGATTTCGGCATCCGAATCGTTCTTGGTCGGGATCAGAAGCGTGGTGATCTCGGTCCACACGTCGGTCTCGTGCACCAGGTACTTCAGTGTGTCGAGCACCGGCGCCAGGTGAGCGCCGGTCAGCCTGAAGTAGAACTCATCGGTGAATGCCTTCAGGTCGACGTTCGCCGCGTCCATGTGCGCGTAGAACTCGCGCCGTGGTTCGTCATGCATGTAGCCCGCGGTGACGGCGACCGTCTTCAGCCCGCGCGCGTGGCACGCGACCGCCGTGTCGATGGCGTACTCGGCGAAGATCACCGGATCGTTGTAGGTGAAGGCGACGCTGCGGCAGCCGGCTTTCAGAGCGGCCTCTGCGATCGCGGTCGGTGAGGCGGCGTCCATCAGCCGGTCCATCTCGGTCGACTTGGAGATGTCCCAGTTCTGGCAGAACTTGCAGGCCAGGTTGCAGCCGGCGGTGCCGAAGCTGAACACCGACGAACCGGGATAGAAGTGATTGAGCGGCTTCTTCTCGATCGGGTCGACGCAGAAGCCGGAGGAGCGGCCGTAGGTGGTGAGCACCATCGCATCGCCTTCGCGCTGACGCACGAAGCACAGACCGCGCTGGCCGTCGTGCAGCCTGCAGTCGCGCGGGCACAGGTCGCACTGGAGGCGACCGTCGGCGAGCCTGTGCCACCAGCGCGCCGGATGATGTTCGTCCGGCTGCTGCCGCATCGCCTGATCGCGGACGACCGAATTCAAGCGGACTCCAGCTCGGTGAACTTCTCGACCGTATAGCGCGAGAAGCGCAGTTCGTCGGACCAGAATTCGCGCGCAAGGCCTGCCTTGCGCTTCAGTTCGTCGACGAAGTCGCGCGCGTCCGGCAGGGAGTCCCATACCTGCGGCAGGAAGGTGCTTCGGCGGGCGCCCAGCTCGAGAACCAGGCCGTCGACGCCCGCCCGCAGGCGCGCGTGCAGATCGGCCTCGCTGGCGACCGGCAGAGGTGAAGGCGCCGAAAGCACCGAGACTTCGATGTCGATCCGCGCATATTCGTCAGTCGACAGCGGTGTGAATCGCGGGTCGCTCAAGGCGGCGGCCACCGCGTTGGAACGCACGTCCGTGCCAAGCGCCCGGCGAGCCTGCAGCGAGCCGATGCAGCCCCGCAGCCTGCTTTGCTGCCGCAGCGTTACGAAGCTCGCCCCCGGGCGCTGCAGAAAAGTCCGCTGCGGCGCCGCATCTGCATCGAGTTCCAGCGCCCGGGCGATCGCCGAGCGTGCGTGCGCGAGCAGCACACGGCCTTTGTCTGCCGCTTCGTCGTCCTGCTCGCCCAGTCGAAACGGATCGTCCTGGCCCGCCTGGCGCAAGGCGACCGCGGCATAGCCGACGACCCTGCGACGGTCGCCCGCGGTGTCGCCCGAATTACGAAGGTCGAGCAGTTCGGCGCGCAGCCCGCGTCGGCGCGCGGCGAGCAGCAGGCCGTTGATCGGCGTCGCTCCGCACGCCCGCTCATGGTCCAGCGTCACGTCCAGCGAGAGCAGGCGATCGACCGTATCGGAGTCGATGCGGCGCGCGCTGTCATACGGCAGGTAGTGCGACAGGTCCGAACTGACGACGACCAGTGTCTCGTCGCCGCCCCAGACCGCGTCGAGCACCGCAGCGACCTCCTCGGCCGTCGCGTCGCCGACCAGCAGCGGCACCAGCGAGAAGTCGCCAAGGAGCCGCTGCAAGAAGGGCAGATGGACTTCCAGCGAGTGCTCGGCGGCGTGCGCGAGCGGGCTTTCGACAAGCTGCGGCAGGTCGCGCAACGCGGCGACGGCGTCCGCATCGACCGCGACATCGCCAAGCGGAGTGGTGAAGCGCTGCACGCCCGGCAGCGCCAGGCCGCGCACGGGTACGCGGTGCGCCGGCCCCAGCAGCACGACGCGTCGGATGCGGCTGCGCTGCGAACTGATCTGCGCGTAGGCGCTGGCGGCGATGGGGCCGGAGTAGACGTAGCCGGCGTGCGGCGCGATCAGCGCCTTGGGCGCCGGCGCGCGCTCGCAGCGCGCCGCATCGGCCAGCAGTTCATCGACATGGCGGCGAAGTTCGGAGGCGGATGCGGGATAGAAGGTCCCGGCTACCGCGGCCGGTCTCGTCGCCGGCTTGATCATCAGCATCTTTGCGGCCTCCCAAGGGTCCGCGCGGCTACAGCATACGGATGGAACATGGGCCCGATCCGACGCAGATCAAGACCAGCCCGTCATCGCGCTGCGCCGTCAGACGGGCGCTCGCCGCACCGGATCCGCTGCGCAAAGCACTGGCCGCTCAGCCGAGGTTCGCAGCGAGCCAGCGCTCCAGTTCATCGACCGTCTCGCGTTTGCGCCGCGCCAGGTCCTCGAGCTGGTCGCGACCGATGCGACCGACGTTGAAGTACTTCGCCTGCGGGTGTGAAAAGTAGAAGCCGGAGACCGACGACGGTGGCGTCATCGCGTAGTTCTCGGTCAGGCCCATGCCGATCTCGGTGGCACCGAGGACGTCGAACATGACGCGCTTGACCGCGTGTTCCGGGCAGGCCGGGTAGCCGGGCGCCGGGCGAATGCCGCGGTAGCCCTCGCGGATCAGTTGCTGCCCGGTCAGGTCCTCGCCGAAGGCGTAACCCCAGAGGTCGCGGCGCACGCGCTCGTGCAGAAGCTCGGCAAAGGCCTCGGCGAGCCGGTCGGCGATGGCCTTGAGCATGATTGCGCCGTAGTCGTCGTTGCGTGACTGGAAGATCGCTTCGCGCTTCTCCAGTCCGACGCCGCTGGTGACCACGAACAGGCCGATGTAGTCGGCGATGCCGCTCGGCCTGCCGTCGATGAGCTTCGGCGCGATGAAGTCGGCGAGGCACTGGTTCGGGTTCGGTCTGCCGTCGATGATCGGCTTCCTCGTCTGCTGGCGCAGGCCGTGCCAGGTGAAGAGCACCTCGCGCCGCGATTCGTCGGCATAGATCTCGATGTCGTCCCCGACCGCGTTGGCGGGGAAGAAGGCCAGCGCACCGTTGGCCGCCAGCCAGCGCTCGGCGATGCAGCGCTCGAGCATCTTCTCGCCCTCGGCGAACACCTGTCGCGCGTGCTCGCCCACGACCTCGTCGGCAAGGATCTGCGGGAATTTCCCGTGCAGATCCCACGTCTGGAAGAACGGGCCCCAGTCGATGTACTTGGCGACCATCGCCAGGTCGTAGTTGCGGAAAAGCCGCCGGCCGAGAAACTTGGGTTTCGGCGGCACGTAGCCGGTCCAGTCGATGCGTGTGGCGTTGGCGCGCGCCTGCGCCAGAGGAATCACTTCCGGCCCCTTCTTCGCCGCGTGCTGCGCGCGAACGCGTTCGTACTCCGCGGTCACCTCGGCGATGAAGCGCTGCGCGGCACCGTCCGAAACCAGGTTCTGGCACACGCCGACCGAGCGGCTGGCGTCCGACACGTAGATCACCGGGCCGCGCGTGTAGTGCGGGGCGATCTTCACCGCCGTGTGCACGCGGCTGGTGGTTGCGCCGCCGATGAGCAGCGGCACCGAGAAGCCCTGGCGCTGCATCTCGCGCGCCACGTGCGCCATTTCCTCCAGCGACGGCGTGATGAGTCCCGACAGGCCGATCATGTCTGCGTTCTGCTCGCGGGCGGTGGCGAGGATCTTCTCGGCCGGGACCATCACGCCCATGTTGACGACCTCGAAGTTGTTGCACTGGAGCACGACCGAGACGATGTTCTTGCCGATGTCGTGCACGTCGCCCTTCACCGTGGCGATCACCACCTTGCCCTTGGCGCGAACTTCGCCGCCGGCCGCCGCCAGCGCCGCCTTCTCGGCCTCGATGAACGGCACCAGGTGCGCCACCGCCTGCTTCATCACCCGCGCGCTCTTGACCACCTGCGGCAGGAACATCTTGCCGGCGCCGAAGAGGTCGCCGACGATGTTCATGCCGTCCATCAGCGGCCCTTCGATCACCTCGATCGGGCGCCCGCCGCGCGCGGCAATCGCCGCGCGGCACTCCTCGGTATCGTCGACGATGTGCTGCGTGACGCCGTGGATCAGCGCGTGCGCCAGCCGCTTCTCCACCGGCTCGGCGCGCCACGCCAGATCCTCTTTCTTTCCCTTCCCGCCGGCCCTGACCTGCTCGGCAAAGGCCACCAGCCGCTCCCCTGCGTCCGGGCGGCGGTTCAGCACCACGTCCTCGACCCGCTCGCGAAGCTGCGGCTCGATGTCCTCGTAGACGCCGAGCTGGCCCGCGTTGACGATGCCCATCGTCAGCCCGGCCTTGATCGCGTGGTAGAGAAACACCGTGTGGATCGCCTCGCGCACGTGGTCGTTGCCGCGGAAGCTGAAGCTGACGTTCGACACGCCGCCGCTGACCTTGGCGTGCGGCAGGTGGTGGCGAATCCAGCGCGTCGCCTCGATGAAGTCGACCGCGTAGTTGTTGTGTTCCTCTATTCCGGTGGCAATGGCGAAGATGTTCGGATCGAAGATGATGTCCTCGGGCGGAAACCCCGCCTGCTGCACCAGCAGGTCGTAGCACCGCTTGCAGATGCCGACCTTGCGTTCGAAGCTGTCGGCCTGGCCCTGCTCGTCGAAGGCCATCACGATCACCGCCGCGCCGTGGCGGCGCGCGAGCTTCGCCTGGCGAAGGAACTCGGCTTCGCCTTCCTTCATCGAAATCGAGTTGACGATGCACTTGCCCTGCACGCACTTCAGGCCGGCCTCGATCACGCTCCACTTCGAGCTGTCGATCATCACCGGGACGCGCGCGATGTCCGGCTCGGCGGCGATCAGGTTCAGGAAGCGCGTCATCGCCGCGGCCGAGTCGAGCATCGCCTCGTCCATGTTGACGTCGATGATCTGCGCGCCGTTTTCCACCTGCTGCCGCGCGACGGCAACGGCCTCCTCGAAGTGCCCGGCGAGGATCATCCGCGCGAAGGCCTTCGAGCCCGTGACGTTGGTGCGCTCGCCGACATTGACGAACAGCGCGTCGTCGCCGATGGTCACCGCCTCCAGCCCCGAAAGCCTCGTCAGCGGTGCGGCAGACGGCACCCTCCGGGGGGGCGCGCCGTCGATCGCTTTGGCGATGGCGGCAATGTGTTCCGGCGTCGTCCCGCAGCAGCCGCCGGCGATGTTCACGAAGCCGGCCTGGGTGAACTCGGCGAGCAGGCTGGAGGTGACCTCCGGCGTTTCGTCGAAGCCGGTGTCGGACATCGGGTTGGGCAGGCCGGCGTTCGGATAGACGCTAACGAAGGTGTCGGCGATCTGCGCCATTTCCTCGATGTACGGCCGCATCAGCGCCGCGCCGAGCGCACAGTTCAGGCCAACCGCGAGAGGCTTCGCGTGCCGCACCGAGTGCCAGAAAGCCTCGACGGTCTGCCCGGACAGGATGCGGCCGGAGGCGTCGGTCACGGTGCCGGAGATGACGACCGGCCAGCGTGCGCCGCGGCGCTCGAACTCCTGCTCGATGGCAAAAATGGCGGCCTTGGCATTGAGCGTGTCGAAGACCGTCTCGACCAGCAGGATGTCGGCGCCGCCATCGAGCAACCCGCGCGCCTGCTCGCCGTAAGCCAGCACGAGGTCGTCGAAAGTGACATTGCGTGCGCCGGGATCGTTGACGTCCGGCGAGATCGACGCCGTCTTCGGCGTCGGCCCCATTGCGCCGGCGACGAAGCGCGGTCTCTCGGCGGTGGCGTAGCGGTCCGCTGCCGCGCGCGCCAGCTTCGCCGCCTCGACGTTCATCTCGTAGGCGACTTCCTCCAGACCATAGTCTTCCTGCGCAGTACGCGTGCCGCCGAAGGTGTTGGTCGAGACGATGTCGGCGCCAGCGGCGAGATAATGCTCGTGGATCTCGCGCACGATGTGCGGCGCGGTCAGCTGCAGCACCTCGTTGTTGCCGCGCAGGTCGCGCCGGTGCTGCGCGAATCGCGTGCCGCGGAAATCGGCCTCCGACAACTTGTAGCGCTGGATCATCGTGCCCATTGCGCCGTCCAGGATCAGGATGCGGCGCGCGAGCAGGTCGCGCAGCTGCGCTTCGGCGCGGGGGATGGACATCATCAGGGTGTTTCGCCAGGGGACGACATTGTATGAGCGGGCGCTGTTCGAGCCGGCGTCGTGCTGTCGCGCTCCGATCACCGGTCGGAATGAGCATATGCGCAGGGGTTAGGGTGCGTCTGAGCCACGCCCCGCATAATCTCCGCAGGAGCCGAGCATGAAACACCTGACCCCCGTCGAGACCTACGAGGCCCTGCAGGCCAACCCGAATGCGCTGCTGATCGACACGCGCACCGAGATCGAGTTCTATTACGTCGGCCACCCGGTCGGCGCGATCAACATCGAGTGGAATACTGCCCCGGATTTCGATGTCAATCCTCACTTCGCAGAGCAGGTGCTGCGCATGGCCGGCCGCAAGGACCGCCCGATCGTCCTGATCTGCCGCAGCGGCAAGCGCACGCTCGATGCCGGCGCTGCGCTCGAGGCGCATGGTTTCACCAATATCGCCAACGTCCTCGAGGGCTTCGAGGGTGAACTCGACAACGAGCACCATCGAAGTACCGTCGGAGGTTGGCGCAAGCAAGGGCTGCCGTGGCGGCAGGTGTGATCCGTTAGCCGTCGGACGCGGTTCCGCGGCGCTCGGCCGCGCCCTGACAGCGGCAACGAACCGACGTCCCTGTGGTGGGCCGAGGCACGAGCCGCCACATCGGGTCGGGCGGGCTAGCAGCGTCGCCAGCGTGAATTCGCCGCCGCCGATGGCATGGTCCGTCGCCACGGCGATCCGCTTCGTTGCGGTCACGCGGCGGGGTGAGCGGCGCTCTCTAGAATGAGGTTCCGCTCCCTCCGCCAACCTCGCGCCGCCCCACGAAATGCAGCTTCCGCCGTTGCGGCTTTCAGCACTGATGTGGGGGCTGGCGGGCGCGTTCTATCTGTTCGGCTTCTTCCAGCGCATTACGCCGGCGTCGCTGGCGCCGGACCTGATGCGCGATTTCAACCTCACGGCCGCCGGGCTCGGCAACCTTTCGGCGTTCTACTACTACGCCTACGCCGCGGTGCAGATCCCGACCGGCGTGATGGTCGATCGCCTCGGCCCGAGCCGCATGTTCCTGGTGGGCGCGGTCCTCGCCGGGGCGGGCAGCCTGATTTTTGCCTGGGCGGACACGGCGCTCACGGCCGGGTTGGGCCGCGCCCTGATCGGCGCCGCGCACGGCGTTGCCTGGGTTTCGATGCTCAAGCTGGTCACACACTGGTTCGCGCCATCGCGGTTTGCCACCCTGTCCGGCCTGTCGCTGGCAGTTGGCACATTGGGCGCAGTGCTGGCAGGGCCGCCGCTGCGCTGGCTGGCGGATGGCTTCGGCTGGCGTGGCGTCATCGCGGTTTCGGGTCTTCTCGCGCTGGCGCTGGCGGTTGCGATCAGGCTGGTCATGCGCGATGACCCGACCGAGCGCGGCTTCGCCAGCCACCGGCCAATGGCCGGCGGCGACGCGCCGCACGCCTCGATCGGCGCCGACTTGCGAGCGATTCTGCGCTACCCGACGCCGTGGCTGCTGGCGCTGGTGAACTCGGGCGTATGCGGCGCCTTCCTTGCTTTCACCGGCTTATGGGGCGTGCCGCTGCTGTCGCAGGTGCACGGAATCACCGTGGCGCAGGCAGCGCTGGTTACTTCGAGCATGCTCGTGCTGTTTGCAATCGGCGGGCCGCTGTTTGGCGTCTGGTCCGACCGCCTGCAGCGGCGCAAGCTCCCATTCGCGATCGGAGCCGGCGTTTTGCTGGCGGGCTTCGCGGTGCTGGCGGCGGCGCCGGATGCTCCACTCGCACTGCTCGTGCCGCTGCTGCTCGCCGCAAGCTTCGGTGCCGGTTCGATGGTGCTGTCGTTCGGCTTTGCCAAGGAGTCGGCGCCGCTGCGGCTGCAGGGCACCGCCACGGGGGTGGTCAACGCCGGCGTCATGGTCGGAGCGCTGGTGCAGATGCCGGTGATCGGCCTCATCCTCGACGCGAACTGGCAGGGCGTCTCCATCAACGGCGTGCGCCAATATGATGTCGCAGCCTTCCAGGCCGGGCTCCTGTTCCTGCTTGCGTGGATCGCAGCGGCGCTTCTGCTGCTGGCAGCGACGCGCGAGGCGCGCCGCACCTGAGCGGACAGGCGACTAGTGCAGCGCCACCGGCGTATTCATTACGCCGGCGTAAGCGGCGAGAAACTCGTCGAGGACTTCAGCCGATGGCTTGGACTCGATCAGGGACTGCACATTCGTGCGAAATTGCTCCGCGTCCTGGCCGCCGAGAAAAATCTCCCGGCGCAGCGTCTTGTCCATGATCTCGAAACCCCCGGCCGGATGCTGGCCTTTGGCACCGAAGCCGTTGAACTCGACGACGCAGAAGAGCGGGCTGTTGTAGATGGTCTGCATAAGTGGCAATCAACGCTGCAGCGGCCTGATGCGATGACCGCTTCCTGACGTTGATATTGGACCGCCCGCGCCGATATCAAGCCCCGGGGCAGCGGTCGCCATGGTCAGGGTCCGGCAGCCAGGAAATCGCGCAAAGCGGCGTTGAAATCATCCGCCTGCTCGACATTGCACAGGTGCGACGCGCCGGCGATCCGGTGCAGACGAGCCTGCGGAATGTGCATCAGTACATGCTCCGCATGGGCCAGCGGCGTGACGCGGTCGTCGGTGCCGGCCACGACCAGTACCGGACAGCTGACCGCGCTCAGTCGCGTGGTCAGGTCGGCGCGCGACATCGCCGCGACGGCTCCGACGTAGCCGGCGACGGGGGTGCTGCGCAGCACCCGGACAGCCCGTGCGACGTCGGCAGCACGGGTGGCGAAGAACCCGGCGGTGAACCAGCCGCTGATGGTGGCGTCGATGATCGCGTCCATTCCCCTCGGCGAACGTACCGCCTCGATGCGGCTGGCCCAGATCGGCTGCATCTGCGGCGAAAAGCGGCACGCGGCGCCGGCCAGCGTCAGGGACGCGATGCGCATCGGCGAGCGGATGGCGGCTAGCTGGCCGATCATCGAACCGATCGAGGCACCGATGAAGTGGCAGCGGCGAATGGCGAGCCGATCGAGCAGCTCGCGCAGGTCGTCGGCCATCTGCTCGAGCGTGTATTCACCGGGCGGCGCACTGCTGCGGCCGTGCCCGCGCAGGTCGTAGCGCAGGATGTTGCAGCCGCGGCTGAATGTTTCGACCTGGGCGTCCCACATCGAGTGATCGTGGCCCAGCGCATGTGCGAAGCACAGCCACGGCCGGGTCGGTGCGGCGTCGCCTTCGATGCGATACGCGATATCGATGCCGTTGACGCGTGCCTGATCCACGCTCAGGTTTCCACCTCGAACCGCACTCCCATTTCGCCGCTCTCCAGCATTCGGCGAAGGAGCGGCAGATGATCCGCGGTCGCCATCAACAACAGCAGGGTCTCGGCCCGCGTTCTTCTCAGAGTACGCGCAAGCGTGACCCGCAGCGCCGCCGATCCCGTACAGCAGGGACATCCGGCCGTCAGGCCGACGAGTGGCACGCCCTGCACGGTAGTCCGCTCGAAAAGCACGCCCTCGGCGATGATCGCCCGTCGGGACAGCGATGTCGCCGCGGCCGCTTTCCGCAACCAGGCGTCGATTGCCGCGTCGCGTTCGGCGCCGGTCGCTGCGACGCGCACGGCGACGCGTACGAGGACGAGCGGGGCCGCGGTCACTTGCGCCAGAACGCCGGCGTGAACAGCACCAGCACCGACATCAGCTCCAGCCTTCCGATCAGCATCGCGAAAGTGCACACCCAGGTCTCGAAGTCGTTCAGCGTGGCGTAGCTTTCTGTCGGCCCGACCCGGTTCAGTCCCGGGCCGATGTTGTTGATGCAGGCAAAGACGGCAGTGAAGGCCGTCACCACGTCGAGCCCCGAAGCCAGCAGCAGGATCGTCAGCCAGGTGATCGAAGCGCCGTAGATCAGCATGAAGGCGAGCACGGCGAAGATGACGTGGTTCTCGATCACGCGGTCGCCGACCGCGATCGGCGCGATCGAACGAGGGTGCAGGATGCGCACGAACTCGCGCCGCGCCTGCTTGAGCAGAATCAGGCCGCGGATCATCTTGATGCCGCCGCCGGTGGAGCCGGCACAGGTCGCGAAGCTGGCCAGGAAAAGCATCAGGATCGGCGCGAACATCGGCCACTCGTTGTAGTCGGCGTTGGCGTAGCCGGTGGTGGTGACGATGGATACGCCGTTGAACAGCGCGTAGCGCATCGCGGTCGGCCAGTCCGGGTACACGCCGCGGATGAACAAAAACGCCGTCAGCACCAGTACCGCAAACACAAGCACGAGCACGAAGGTGCGCGCCTCGGGGTCGCGCAGGTAGACCGACGGCGACCGTGCCCGCCAGGCCGTGAAGTGAAGGGCGAAGTTGATGCCGGCCAGCGTCATGAAGACCACCGCCACCCACTCGATGACGGGCGAATTCCAGTGCCGAAAGCTGGCGTCATGCGACGAGAAGCCGCCGATGCCCATCGTCGTGAACATGTGCATCAACGCATCGGGCCAGTTCATGCCGGCGAGCCGATACGCAAGGAAGCAGATCACGGACAGGCCGAAGTAGATCGCGTACAGCAGCTTGGCCGTGTCTGCGATCCGCGGTGTGAGCTTGTGTTCCTTCAGCGGGCCGGCGGTCTCCGCCTTGAACACCTGCGAGCCGCCGACGCCGAGCAGTGGCAGGATCGCCACGGCCAGCACGATGATGCCCATGCCTCCGATCCACTGCAGCAGGCAGCGCCAGACGTTGATGGACAGCGGCAGGCTGTCATGCCCGCTCAGAATGGTCGCGCCGGTGGTCGTCAGACCGGACATCGCCTCGAAGTAGGAGTCGGTGAACGACAACCCCGGCAGATGCAGGTAAAGGGGAAGCGCGGCGAAGGCGGGAAGCGCCGTCCAGACCAGCGTCACGAGCAGAAAGCCGTCGCGCGGCAGCAACTCGCGTTTGAACGGCCGCGTTGCCCACCATACGAACGCGCCGCCGATGAAGCTGATCAGGAAGGCGGTGTCGTAGTCGACCAGCACCTCCTCCTCGGCGAAGAACGCAACCGCCAGCGGAACCAGCATGGTGAGCGCGAAGATCGCGACCACCGCGCCCAGCATGTTCAGCACGGGCGCCAGCGAGCGGCCAAAGCTGTTCATGGGGAGTGGAAAGCAAAAGCGGGCGCGATCATGCGCCCGCTGTCTGGAGCATGGCAGTCCGCCATGCGGTGTCGCCTTGGCTTCAATCCTTTTCGCGCAGGAACTCGAGGAAGTCGTAGGCCATCATTGCCACGCCGATCAGGATCACGACGACCAGAGCAAGCGACTTGACCTTGAGCACCACCGGGGCGACGAAGATGACCATCAGCGCCATGCTGACCAGACCGAAGACCACTTTCAGCAACATGATGGACCTCCAGGATTCGTCATAGTTTTTCGCGATTCTTCACTGATCGGCGGCCTGCGTCTGCCGCCAGAGCCAGCCCGCGGTGCGCAGCAGCCGCGCATCGTCACCACGCCGACCCACCAGCTGGATGCCGAGCGGCAGGCCGTTCTCGCCGCGCGCCACCGGCATCCCGAGCGCAGGCATGCCGCAATACGTCCACATCGTCGCCGGCAGCGGATCGCCGGTCGACGCAATGCCCTTGGGCGCCGTGCCGAGCGTCGCCGGGGTCACGATCGCATCGAAGTTCTCGAAGATCTCGTCGAAGCCTTCGTTGACAATTTCGATCCGCGCCACCGCTTTCTGATAGTCCAGCGCCAGTGCCCGGCGGCCGCGATCGATCTGTCCGCGCAGCGAGGCCGACAACTGCCCGGCCCCGGTCTCGTATTCGCGCTCGAATGCGGCGGCCAGATCGGCCTCGAAGATCGTGCGGTGCCAGTCGATGACCTGTGCCGATGACTCCGGCAACTCGATCGTCTGCC
>JAHEDN010000173.1 GCA_024641225.1 Burkholderiales bacterium
CGCCGAAGGCCTGGCCGCGGTTCTCGAGGAACACGACCTTCCACGCGTCGTAGCGGATCGCCACCACCTGGCCGTCGTCGTTGACGTAAAAGAACTCGTGGCGCGGCGATTCCTTCTCCTCTCCCGACAGGTAATCGACCTGGTTGTAGCCGTCGATGTAGTTCTTATAGTTGCGGCCATTGAGCGAAACGCCGTCGCGCAGCTTCTGCTTCACGTTCGGGTCACCACCGATGGCGGCGAACGTCGGCAGCCAGTCCTCGTGCGAGACCATGCCGTTCAGCGTCACGTCGGCCTGGAAATGGCCCGGCCAGCGCACAAAGGCCGGCACCCGGTAGGCGCCTTCCCAGTTCGAGTTCTTTTCGCTGCGGAACGGCGTCGTGCCGGCGTCGGGCCAGGTGTTGAAGTGCGGGCCGTTGTCGGTCGAGTACAAGACGACGGTGTCGTTGGCGACGCCGAGCTCGTCGAGCAGCTTGAGGAACTTGCCCACGTGCATGTCGTGTTCGACCATGCCGTCCGAGTACTGGTCCTGGCCCGAGACGCCGCGGTGCTCAGCCTTGACGTGCGTGCGGAAGTGCATGCGCGTGCCGTTCCACCACACGAACCACGGTTTGCCCGCCTTCTGCTGCTCGCGGATGAAGGCGATCGCGAGGTCGGAGGATTCGTCGTCGACCGTCTCCATGCGCTTCTTCGTCAGCGGGCCGGTGTCCTCGCACTTCTGCTTGCCCCACTTGCCGAAACGCGGATCCTCGGCGGAATTGTCATTGTCCGTCGCGTAGCAATGGAGCACGCCGCGAGGACCGAACGTCTGCAGGAAGGTCTTGCCGCTGGCCAGCTTCATGTCACGTGGGTAGTCCTCGTTCTCGGGCTCCTCCTCCGCATTCAGGTGATAGAGGTTGCCGAAGAATTCGTCGAAGCCGTGAACGGTGGGCAGGTGCTCGTTGCGGTCGCCCTGGTGGTTCTTGCCGAACTGGCCGGTGGAATAGCCCAGGCTTTTCATCACCGTGGCGATGGTGGCGTCGGTCTTCTGCCAGCCCTCCTTGGCGCCGGGCAGGCCGACCTTGGTCATGCCGGTGCGTACGGGCACGTTGCCGCCCAGGAACGCCGCGCGGCCGGCCGTACAGCTCTGCTGCGCGTAGTAGTCGGTGAAGGCCACGCCTTCCTTGGCGATGCGGTCAATGTTGGGCGTCTTGTAGCCCATCATGCCGCGGTTGTTGTGGCTGATGTTCCAGGTGCCGATGTCGTCGCCCCAGATGACGAGGACGTTCGGCTTCTTGGCGCCAGCGGCCGGCGCCTGCGCCCAGCCCGGCACCGCAACCAGCGCGCCGAGAAAGGCCGCAGCCGTTGCCGCGAGATGTCGGATCAGTCTCATGTCGCTCCTTCTTTCCTGTGAATTACTCAAATCAATAACCTGCCGTCGCGGCTCCCTCGACGGCGAGCGGCGATAGTGCTTGACGCGGCGGGTCGGGGCATCGTCAAAAGGTGCCGTGCCCGCTGCCCTTTGGTGCAGGTCACCCTGGTGCGAGGAGGCGTTCCGCTTGGACGGGGCGGCACTGGGCGCTGCCGCCTGCAGATCAGGAGTCCGTGTCGAAGAACGCGCGCCAGACGACGCCGGCGATTACCGCGCCGACGATCGGTGCGACCCAGAACAGCCACAGCTGCTCGACCGCCCAGCCGCCGACGAACAGCGCCGGCCCGGTACTGCGCGCCGGGTTGACCGACGTGTTGGTCACCGGGATGCTGATCAGGTGAATGAGCGTCAGCGCGAGGCCGATCGCCAGGCCCGCGAAGCCGGCCGAGGCCCGCTTGTGCGTCGCGCCGAGGATCACGATCAGGAACATGAACGTCATCACGACTTCGGTCACCAGCGCGGAGATAAAGCCGTACTTGCCGGGCGAGTGCTCGCCGTAGCCGTTGGACGCGAAGCCCGCGCCCAGATCGAAGCCGGCCTTGCCACTGGCGATGAGGTAAAGGACGCCGGCGGCCACGATGGCACCGACGACCTGGGCAATGACGTACGGGATCAGTTGGGAGGCGGGAAAGCGGCCGCCGGCCCACAGTCCAAAGGAAACGGCGGGATTGAAGTGGCCGCCTGAGATCGGCCCGAGCGCATACGCGCCGGTGAGCACGGTCAGGCCGAAGGCGAGCGACACGCCCAGCAGGCCGATGCCGACTTCAGGAAAGGCTGCGGCCAGCACGGCGCTACCGCAGCCGCCGAGCACGAGCCAGAAGGTGCCGACCAATTCGGCGGCGAGTTTCGACGTCATCTGCTGGGTCCTTTCCGCTGGGTTGAATGATCGGTCGCTATCCGTGTCGCTTGAATGCCGAATCAGTGTCTTTGCGCAGGGATTCTGCCATTGCGCTACGGCAGGGCACCGCCGCCGTCAGGCCGTTCTTCAAGAGCGGCATCCACCGTACGCACCAATGCGCTGCCGAGGAAGGGCTTGGGCAGGAAGTGCTCGATGCCCCGGCGCCGGAGTTCGTCACGCATGCGAGCCTCGTCCTGCGCGGAAATTGCCACCGCTGGGGCAGTCACGCCGCGTTGCCGCAAGCGGTCCACCAAGTCGAGGCCCGACATCGCCGGCAGGTTGATGTCCACCACCAGGCAATCAGGCCAGTCCAGATCGTGGTCGGCAAGCGCGGCCTCCGCGCTTGCATAGGCTCTCGTCTCGAAACCGCACGCGCTTAGCACGCGCTTGAGCGCGGCACGCAGGCCCTCGTCGTCCTCGACGATGATGACCACCTGGCCATGTCGGCCCGCGGTGTCACGACGGCTTGCTGTGTCGGTCTGCTTCACTCGCCGATGGTGCGTGGGAGCGAATGAGCGCGCATCGTGCCCGCGGGCATCGCGCGCTGCCCTTTGGTGCAGCCGTGGCGTCATCGGCCCGCGAGTCCCGTGCGAGCGAGGAGTTCAGAGGCCTTGCCCACGCAACTGGGCGGCGATCCTGCCGAGCTCAGCGGCATTGGCCGCGCCGAGCTTGGCCATGACCTGGGCGCGCTGGGCCTTGACGGTCCGCTCGGCAATGCCCAGTTCCTCGGCAATCTGCTTGTTGAGCTTGCCCGCCACGACGAGATCGAAAACGTCGCGCTCACGGGCGGTGAGCTGGGCGAACCGCGTCTGCAGATTCGCACTGGCGGAGCGGATGGCGCGGCCAGCGGCGTCCGCCTCCAGCGCCCGCTCGATGGCCGCAAGGAGCGGTTCGCGCTGAACGGGCTTGGTGAGGAAATCCACCGCTCCAGCCTTCATCGCGCGAACGCCGGTGGAAAGGTCACCGTACCCGGTCAGGAAGATCACGGGCAGCCGGATACCGTGCCGCTCGAGCGCTTCCTGCAGTTCGAGACCCGAAGGTCCCGGCATGCGCAGGTCGAGCAGCAGGCAGCCGGGGCCATCCGCCGGTGGCTCGAGCAGGAACTCGCCCGCCGAGGCGTAGGCCTTCACGCGGTGGCCTGCCGCAGTCAGCAGCCGATGCAGCGCGCTGCGCAGGGAGTCGTCGTCATCGACGAGATGGACCACCGCCTGCCCGGTCATGGCGTCTGTGTCGAGGGTTGTTCAGGGCGATCGTCTTGCGATGCGCGAGGCAGGATGATGCGGAACTCCGCGCCGACCTCGCATCTGGCGGCGGCAATCGTACCGCCGTGCGCCTCGACGATCGAGCGGCCAATCGACAGCCCGAGACCCATCCCGCTGCGCTTGGTGCTGAAGAAAGAATCGAACACGCGCGGCAGGTCGGCCGGGGCGATGCCGATGCCGAAGTCGCGGACACTGACCTGCACGCCGCTCGGCGTGTCCGAGGTCTCGACGCGCACACGGCGCGCGTCCTCCGCGAGCTCGGCGCTGGCATCGAACGCATTCAGCACGAGATTGATGATCACCTGTTGGATCTGCACCGCGTCGCCGATCACATCGGCCCGGCGCGCGCCGAGCACCAAGTCGAGGGTGACCGCACGCCGCCGCGCCTCGGGGCGCAGCACCGCGGCCGTGTCTTCGACGGCCCGGTTGAGGCTGAAGCGGCGCCTTTCGGTGTCATGCCGCGCGAGCAGCGCGCGCAGACGCTTGATGACTTCGCTGGCACGCAGGTCGTCGCGGCGGATGTCGCCCAGGATCTGCAGCAGTTCCTCGCGCTGCATCTGGCCCGACTCGACCAGCATTTCGGCAGCGTCGGCGTTGCTGAGGATCGCCCCGAGCGGCTGGTTGATCTCGTGCGCAATCGATGCGGTCAGTTCGCCGGCCACCGCCAGCCTTGAGGCGTGCAGGAGTTGCACGCGCTGCGACTGCAGGCTGAACTCGTCCGCACTCCGCTGGCGGCTCTGCAGCAGCAGCAAGGCAATCAGTACCGACTGCACGGCCAGTGCCAGCAGCACCAGCAGGGTCTGCCACCAGTAGCGTTCTAAAAGGCCCGTTTCGACGTGACGCACGTCGCATCCATCGGGCAGCGCCGCCGTGCGCAGGCCGAAGCGCTTGAGCTGTCTGGCGTCTGCCGCGCATTCCGAGACCGGCGGCGGAAGGATCCGCGGACCCAGGGGCGCCGCAGCCTGCAGCCCGCGCACAAGCAAGTCGGCAGTCCTCTCGCCCCGGAGCCGGAAAGATTCGATTGCCCCGGCAACCAGGCCACGGCCGATCATGGAGTCGAAGATGCCGTACATCGGCGCGGCGCTCGCCGCGCTCAGTCGTTCTAGTACCTCGACGGGCGTGTAGACGCGGCCCTGGTCATCCCGGAACACGGTGGTGTACAGAGCGATCGTATCGGTGCTCTCGCGCGCCAGCCGCTCTGCCATCGCCGACAACGAAAGTCCGGACAGGTGCTCAACCTGCACGCGTCCCACGTACTGCCGCAGTGCCTCGCGCGCCTCGGCCAGTTCCCTCTGATCGAAATCCGCCGTCCCAGCCACGACAACCAGCCGCCGCGCCTCCGGCTGCAGCGCAAAGGCAATGCGAAGTGTCTGCGCGTAGTCCGAGACGAAGGGAACCCCGGAAAGCCCGGCGACGGTGAAGCGCCGCCGAACCACTTCCGACGACACGCTGTGAAACACAGCGACGGCCTTCGGCCAGAGGCGCTCGCGGTGGCGCAGATAGAAGTCCACCGCCGGCTCGGCCACCAGCACGATGGCATCGATGCGCGCATCGCTGTACTTGTGCGCGATCAGTTCGGCCAGCTGCGGGCTGACTGCGTCCGCACCGAAGCGCAGCGCATCGAGCGTCTCGTAAAGCCACACGACGGGCCGGTCAAAGCGTTGCTCCACGGCAGCACGCATGGCCGAATCGATGGCCACGAACGCCGGCAGGTAAGCGTCGGCGCCGTTGATGACCAAGATATGCGCGGCGTCTTCGGCTGTTCTTCCCGCGCGCTCCTGCGCGGCAACGATCCCCGGAACGAGTTGCGACGAGCACAGTACTGCCGGCAACAGCCAGCGAAGCAGCGGAGACAGGAACGGGCGCAGCAGACGCATGGACGCCGCAATGTAAACGAGCCCCCGCCACTTGCCGCGCGCCTGCTGTCGCATGCGCCTGCCTCTTGCGCCCGGAGCACGACACCGTTGCTCACGCCTAACGGGCACGGCCAGCGAACCCCGTTAGTACCCGTTCTGCCTGCGGCTCCGAAGCGTTACCGACGCCGCCCTCGTGTCGATCGGCACGGCTGTCGCGTCAGCTCAGTACAGTTCCTTGGGGAACATCATGAAGATGACGTCCTCGACCCGCTGCCACCAGTTGCGCGCCGGCTGGCGGGTGACGGTCTCGCGGTCGTTCGTCCAGCGCAGTTCCCCCGCGTCGTCGAGCTCGACGCGCCAGCTGTTGGCAGGGTCCATGTCGCGTTCGATCAGGGCAGCGAGCGCCTCGGCCAGGCCGGCGCTGTCGACGATCAGACCCATCTCCGTGTTGATGAAGGCCGATCGCGGATCGAAGTTCATCGACCCGATGTAGACACGTCTTCGGTCAACGACCATCCCCTTCGAATGCAGGCCCATGAACTCGGCATGCGTCGGCGGCGTATCGGACACCAGCGGCTGGATCGCGGCGTCGTGGCGGATCTCGTGCAGG
>JAHEDN010000174.1 GCA_024641225.1 Burkholderiales bacterium
TCGTCGCTGCAAACGTCTACCTGGGTGCGCAGCCAATTGCGGACGCGCTGCGCGCCGGCGCCGACGTCGTCGTGACCGGCCGGGTGGCAGATCCGTCGCTCGCCGTTGGGCCGATGCTGCACAGTTTCGGCTGGTCGCTTGACGACTGGAACAGGCTGGCGGCAGGAACCATGGCGGGGCATCTGCTCGAATGCGGCGCGCAGGTCACCGGTGGGTACTTCACGGATCCGGGTTTCAAGGATGTACCGCACCCGGCGGACATCGGCTATCCCTACGCAGAGGTCGATGCCGGCGGCGACTTCGTCTTGACGAAACCGACGGACACCGGCGGGATGGTTTCGTCGCTGACGGTGCGCGAGCAGCTGCTATACGAAATCCATGACCCGTCGGCCTATTTGACGCCCGACGTGGTGCTCGACCTGACCGAAGTCACCGTGCTGGAGCTCGGCGCTGATCGCGTGCGGCTTACCGGCAGCCGAGGCAAGCCTCGTCCGGACACGCTCAAGGCCACCGTGTGCTACGACGGCGGCTGGCTCGGGGAAGGAGAGATTTCCTATGGCGGCCCGAACGCCGAGGCACGCGGGCGCCTGGCGATCGACATTTTGCGCACACGCGTTGGCCGCATCGGCGGCCTTCAGGTGCATTTCGACCTGATTGGCGTCTGCAGCACGTTCAACGATTCCCGCGGCGACTATTTGGCGGCTGCAATGGACCGCGGCACGGCTGATGTGCGCGTGCGGCTGGCGGTCCGAGGCGCCGAGCAGCGTCAGGTTCGCCGCGCAATGCATGAAGTCGAGACGCTGTACACGAATGGCCCCGCCGGCGGGGGTGGCGTGCGTCTCAGCGTCGTGCCGCTGCTTGCCTCAGCTTCGGCTTATGTGCCGCGCGGGCGCGTCAGCGCATCGGTTTCGATGGTGCAGGCCAAGTGAGCGCGACGACCATGGTCACCGTGCCATTGCACCGCGTCGCGCATGCGCGGGCCGGCGACAAGGGCAACCGGCTGAACGTGGCGTTGTTTGCGTATCGGCCGGAGTGCTTTCCGCTGCTTGTTGAGCAGGTCACCGAGGAAGCGGTGGCCCGGCAATTCGCGCACCGCCGGCCTCGCGGCGTCACTCGCTACCTGCTGCCGCGGCTGCAGGCGCTTAACTTCGTCATCGACGACGTCCTGGAGGGCGGCGTCAACAGCAGCCTTTGCATTGACCGTCACGGCAAGACGCTTTCCTACCTGCTACTGGATCTGGCTGTCTGCATACCCGGCGAACTCGCCGGGCTGATCGCCAACAACGAGAGGAGACTCAAATGAGAAAGGCTATTCACTCGGCATGCATCGTCGCAGGGGCCCTGCTGGCATCGACGGCAGCCACCGCGCAGCAGAAGCTTCTGATCGGCACCACGTCTTCTTCGTCGAGCCATTACGGCTACTTCGTCGCCGTCTCACAGGTGATCAACCTGAAGGTCAAGAACGTCAACACCTCTGTGGTGGAGACCGGCGCGACGCTCGATAACCTCCGCCGCATGGACCGCAAGCAAGTGGACTTCGGACTGGTCACAACGAACGTCATGCATAACGCCGCGAACGGCACCGGCGAGTTTGCCGGCAAGCCGCTCACTGCGAAGCTGCTGTGGGTCTACTCGATTGCGCCGCAGAACGTGGTCGTCCGCGCCGATGCGGCGGTGAAGAGCCTGTCCGACCTGAACGGCAAGCGATTGAATCCCGGACTGAAAGGCTCGGCCTCGGAGAAGACGAGCGAGGCCGTGTTCAAGGTGCTCGGCATCGCTCCCGACTACGCGCGCGGCTCGACCGGCGAGATTGTTGCCGCAATCAAGGACAACCGGGCCGTCGGCTACGTGAAGTCCGGCGCCGGACTGTTGCTCGACGCCTCTTCCCGCGAGATCGCCACCTTCACACCGGTGAACATCATCGGCATGTCGGCCGTGGAAAAGCAGAAGGTCGAGAAGGCAATGCCCGAATTGTCGATGGTCGACGTGCCCGCCATAACCAGCCTGAACATCCCTGCGTTCACGACGTGGGGGTTCGGCGTCGGCGCGGCTTCGGGGCCGGATATGGACGAGGAGACGGCCTACCAGATCGTCAAGGCGGTATGCGAGGACAAGGAAGTCCAGGCCAACGCCTTTGCCGAGGTCAAGGGCGTCGATCTGGTCGAAATGACGATCAAATATGCGACCACGCCGCTGCATCCCGGCGCCGTGCGCTATTTCCGCGAGCGCGGTGCGCAGATCCCGGCCCGGCTGATCGGCAAGTAGTCGTGCGTATCGGCAGGTCGATCCGGACCGACGCGTGAGGCAGCGTGCCATCACCGCGCTGAGCTTGTTGCTGGCGCTGTTCATCCTCTACACGTCGGCTTTCGGCGTGTTCGAGGCACTGGTGCAGCGCGCGATCTTCGTGGCTCTGGCGACCTGCCTTGGCGTGCTGCAGTTTCCGCTTGGCGGCGGCGGAAGATGGCGGCCGATCGGCATTGCCGTGGACGCGGCGATCATCGCCGTCACCCTGACGGCATGCGGCTACGTGGTCCGCAATGCCGACGCCATCATGACCTCGCTGCCGACGGCCGGCCCGCTCGAAATCTGGCTGACGATCGGGCTGGTGCTCGTGATCCTGGAGCTGTCGCGGCGGGCCATCGGGTTCGTTTTTCCGCTGATGGTCGCGGCCGGCATCGCCTACGCGCTGCTCGGCCAGTACGTCCCGGGCCGGCTGGGGCATCGCGGCTTCGGCATCGAATTCATCGTCGAGACGCTGCTGCTTGGCGACCTCGGCCTGTGGGGCGCACTGGTCGGCGTGGCGGCGACGGTGATCGCCGCGTTCACGCTGTTCGGCAGCTTCCTGCTGCACACGGGGGGCGGTCTCGCTTTCATGGACCTGGCGCTTCGGGTCAGCGGCCGATCCACCGGCGGCGCCGCCAAGATCGCCACGGTGGCATCCGGCATCTTCGGCATGGTCAGCGGCAGCTCCGTCGCCAACGTCGCCACGACCGGCAACTTCACCATCCCACTGATGAAGCGGCTCGGCTATCCGCCGGCGCTCGCCGGCGCAGTGGAGGCGGTCGCATCGACCGGCGGACAACTCGCGCCGCCGATCATGGGCGCGGCCGCGTTCATCATGGCGGAGATACTCGGCGTCGAGTACATCCGGATCGCCGCCGCGGCGCTGCTTCCCGCGTTTCTCTTCTATCTCGGCGTCTTCGTGACCGTGCACGTGATGGCACGGGAACAGGGCCTCGGCCAGGTACCGGACAGCGAGATCCCACCGTGGCGCAAGGTCCTGCAATGGCGACGGCTGCTGCCGATCTTTGCCGCGTTCGGGGGTCTTTGCTACGGAATCCTGAACGGCAATTCACTGCAGACCTGCGTCTTCTACGGCATCGTCGGCACGGTTGCGGCGCTTCTTCTGACACGGCTTGGCGCCGCCGCATCCGAGGAGGCGGCGCCGATCGGCAGGCAGCTCGCCAAGGCCCTGGACGATGGCGGCAAAGGCATGGTGATCGTCGGCATCCTGCTCGCTGGCGCGCAGATCCTGGTCGCGATGATCAACCTCACCGGCGTCGGCATCACGCTGTCGTCGATGATCGTCGGCGAGGGCGCGCTGCCCGTGCTGGTCATCGGCGCGATCGTCGCCGTCGTCTGCATGATCATGGGCATGGGTATCCCGACCACCGCCGCCTACGTCCTGGTCGCTGCGACCCTTGCGCCGGCCATGATCAAGATCGGCGTGGCGCCGCTGACGGCCCACATGTTCGTCTTCTACTACGCCACGCTGTCGGTGATCACGCCGCCGGTGTGCGTCGCCGTGTTCGTCGCCGCGGGCATCGCACAGACACCGTGGTCGTCGGTGGCACGGCACGCCGTGATGCTCGGCGCCGTCACCTACGTCATTCCGTTCCTCTTCCTGCTGTATCCCGGCATGCTCGAACAGACCACCGGGCTGCAGTACTTCGAAGCAGCACTCTCGGGAATCGTCTTCGTGCTCGCCTTCTCGCACATGTTCGGCGGCGCCAAGGTGACCGGAATCCGCGCCGTCGATTCGACAGCCTGGCTGGCCGTGGCCTTCATCGCCGTGTATCCCAGCGTCTGGGGGCTGGCGGCCGCGACAATCCTGTTCCTCGTCCTGTATGCCTACCGCCGGCTTGCGACGGGGGGGCGCGTAGGCGCGTGACGTATGCGCACCGTCGGTGAGCAGTGCGGCCCTTGCTTACCCACGGAAGCAGCGCTTCCGCGCCGCCGGCCGATCGACGACATCGCAACCCGCTCCGGCGCACGGTCGCGCAAGCGGCCCTGGGCGGCTGCAGTTCGCCGCGAAACACGATCTTTAGCTTGCGGGAGCCTGCCGCCATGAAGCGAATCCCATTGCGCGAAATCGCGCACTGCCGTTCAGGTGAAAAGGGCAACGGATCGAACGTGTCCGTGATCGCCTACGACATTGGCGACTACGGGATCCTCAAGGGGGCCGTCACGGTCGAAGCGGTACGCGCCCTGTACGGCCCGATCACGAAGGGACGAATCCTTCGCTATGAAGCGCCCGCCATCGGCGCCCTGAACTTCGTGCTTGAAGACGTTCTCGAAGGGGGCCGCTCACGCACCCTCGCATTTGACGAGTCCGGCAAGGCGCTGTCGTCGCTCATGCTGACGTTGCAGATCGATGTGCCCGACTCGTTCGTGGAACGCTCCAAGCTGGTTGCAGCCGGAGGGCGCCGATGAAGAGAGTTCGGCTCGGCTCAGCCACCGGCTGGGCGCGCGACAGGTTCGAACCAGCGCTCGAGCTGGTACGCCACGGCAACATCAACTACCTCTGCTTCGACTCCATGTCCGAAGTGACGATGAGTGCCGCGCAGGTCCAGCGCATGGAAGACAAGAGCACGGTTCCGTATGACCCTTACCTCCGGCCGCGCATGGAGCCCATCCTGAAGGAGTGCAAGGAAAAGGGGATCAGGATCATCACCAATCAGGGCTGGCTCGACCCCGTGGCGGCTGTCGACGAGGTTCTCAGGATTGCGCGGCAACAGGGCATCGAAGACCTGAAGGTCGCCGCGATCGTCGGAGGCATCCTGACGGACCGGATAGCGGACATGAAGCTGGACTTCGTCGAGACGCGTACGCCGATTGCCGAGCGCCGTGCCGACATTGTCTCTGCCGAGGTGTATCTGGGTGCAGAAGGAATTGTCGAGGCGCTTCGGCAGCAAGCCGATGTCGTCATCACGACGCGGGTCGCCGATGCCTGTGTTTACCTGGGTCCGCTTGCCTACGAGTTCGGCTGGCGCTTCGATGAACATCACCTGATCGCCAAAGGCATGATCATCGGTCACCTGCTGGAGTGCGGTAGCCAGATCAGCGGCGGCTATTTTTCCGATCCGGGATACAAGGATGTCCCCGACCTCGGCCATGTCGGCAACCCGATCGCCGAGGTCACCGGGGATCGCGTGATCATCACCAAGGTGCCCGGCACCGGCGGAGTCGTATCTGAGGCAACCTGCAAGGAGCAGCTCCTCTACGAGGTTCAGGATCCATCGCGATACCTCTGCCCTGACGTGATCGCCGATTTCACCAAGGTCTACTTCCGGCAGGCTGGCGAGAACGAAGTCGAGGTCATCGTCAAGGATGCCGGTCTGCCGAAGACGCCGACGCTGAAAGCGCTCGTTGGGCTGAACGAGGGCTTCATGACCGAAGAGATGGTGTTGTTTGCGGGACCAGGCGCCCTGGCACGTGCGGAACTGACCGGCGACATTCTCCGCATGCGGTTCAAGCTTGTTGCCCTCGATGCGGACGAGATCCGTATCGACTACGTGGGCATGAATGCGGTGCACCGGGAAGCAACTCCCGCACCCGCCGTCGAGCCCTACGAAGTTGTGCTCCGCGTTGCGGTGAAGACGAAGACACGACAGGAGGCGGAGAAGTTGCGTCGCGAGATCGATCCACTGGCGGTGAACGGCGCCTCCGGGACCGGCAAGTGGGCGACCAGCGCCCCCGGATCGCGTGTCCGCCCCATCGTGGGGCTGAATTCGGCGCTGGTGCCGCGCG
>JAHEDN010000175.1 GCA_024641225.1 Burkholderiales bacterium
TTGAACACGCAATAGCCCTGGCCCCGGTCGCGCATCGCATGGTGCGTCCCCCCTGCAAGGTTCACTGCAACGCCTTCGGCAGCGGCAGCGGCGCATGCCGCGAGCGTCGCACCAACCGAGCGGCGCGAGCGCTCGACCATTTCCACAGACCAGGGAAAGCCGATCGCGCGCTGCTCGGCTGCCGAGAGCGCGCCGGCAACTACGCGCTGCACGTAATCCGCATCGTGCGCCAGCAGGAGGTCCTCGTCCTGTGCGGCCGGCGCCTCGAGCAGCGAGACGTGCGGCAGCTCGAACTGCACTCGTTCGCGCAACCGGGTGTACTTGGCCATCGGAAAGCGGTGGCCCGGCGGGAGGGGAAGGACGAATCGATCGCTGTAGAAGGCGTTCAGCGCTGGCTCCCGTCTAGAACGAGCATTCTAGCGGGCCGATCCTGCGCTCTTTGGCTCCCGCGATGCGGCAATTTTGACGAAGTTCGCGTTTCTCAAGTCGCGCAATTTGTGTTTATGTAGTTGATTTATAAGTTTATTGATAAAGCTTTTCGATTTTGCGGCATCGCAACAATTCTTCTTGACACTGCACGCGACTTCGCCAACAATTCGTTTGTGCGCCGCACAAATTACCAAGCAGCGCGACGCAGTTCTCCAGACCCATCCACTGAGCCCAACGAGGAGTTGAAGATGATCAGCACCCCCGCACAAGTTGCCGAATTCCAGAAAAGCCAACTGGACGCGCTGTTTGCGCTGTCGCACACGATGTTCGAAGCGACCGAGAAACTGGTCGACCTGAACCTGGCCGCCACCAAGGCGCTGCTGGAGGAGTCGGCCGAGAAGACGCAGATCATGCTCGGCGTGAAAGACGTTCAGGACTTCCTGGCCGTTGGCAGCGGCCTGGCCCAGCCGACGCTCGAGAAAGTCGTCAGCTACAACCGCAACGTCTACGGCATCGCCTCGGGCGCCGGCTCCGATTTCTCGAAGATTTTCGAGACCCAGATCGCGCAGAACAACAAGCAGGTCGCCGGGATGATTGAGTTCGCCTCGAAGAACACCCCGACGGGCGCGGAGCCGGTCGCGTCGATGTTCAAGAGCGCCGTCGCTGCGGCCAACACCGCCTACGACACGTTCAACAAGGCCGCCAAGCAGGCCGCCGACATGGCCGAATCGAATTTCAACGCTGCCACCGCCGCGACCGTCAAGGCCGCCAACGATGTGGTCAAGCCGAAGTCACGCAAGGCGGCCTAAGACAACCGGGGGATGGGCACGCCTGTCCCCCGCTGCTAACTTTCAGGCGTGGCAAGGTCGAACGCGAGCGTGAATGCACGCTTACCCGTACGATCATTAGCGTGAAACGAGAGCGCTTGAACGTCGTCCGTCCTGACTTAAAGCGGAGAGAAGAACCAGAAACGTAACGATTGTCTCCTTGGCACCACTTTTCCGGACGCCAGTCCGGAATCCTCTGTCTCCTCCTTTGGTGGTGCTTTCAAGCCCGGTTCTCTGAACCGGGCTTTTTTTGTGTCGGCTCGAATGGCGCGCCAAGCGCCTCGAGGCCGCGTCGCATGGCCTCGAATGCCGCATCGACATTCGCCAGATCTCCCTTGACGCCGAGTTCGATGTGGCGCCGTCGCGCGCGGTCATCCTGCCCGTCGCCCAGCGACGGCAGGCTGAACGCCTTGATGCCGGCATATCGCGCCTCGACGTCCTCCATGATCGGCACCACGAGCGACTCGGCAGTTTCGAAGACGAGCATCGAACGTTCTCCGCTGCGATCCATGTTGAACAGCGCCGCGAACTCGCTGTCCAGGATCTTCTCGATCATCGGCCAGGCCATCGCCGGAAAGCCCGGCAGGAAGTAGTGCTTCCCGACCGCGAAGCCGGGAATCCCGTTGAACGGGTTCGGAATGATCCGCGCACCGCTCGGGAACTCGCCCATCTTCAGCCGCTGCCGGTTCTCCGGCGTGCTCATGTCGGCGCTGCCACGGCCCTCTGCGGCCATCTCTGCGCAGCGCTGCGCGATCAGTTCGGACGCCTGCGGATGCAGTTCGATGTCGACTCCGAGCGCCGCTGCGGCCGCCTGCCGCGTGTGATCATCGGGCGTGGCGCCGATGCCGCCGCAGCTGAATACGATGTCGTCACCCGCGAACGACCGGCGCAGCAGCTCGGTAATCGCCCCGCGATCGTCGCCGACATACTGCGCCCACCGCAGCCGCAGTCCGCGCACCGAAAGGATTTCGATCACGCGTGCCAGATGCTTGTCTGCGCGCTTGCCCGAGAGGATCTCGTCGCCGACGATGATCAGGCCGATTTGCTGCATCACGCCCTCGCGCTGAAGGAAAGGTGGCGATGGTATCCGCGATTCCCACCGGAGCGCTTTCGCGCGACGCGGTCCCGGGCAGTCGCAGCCACCCCTGTCAGGATCAGGCCGCGGGATCGATCATCCGCCGCAATCCGAGCCACTGCTGTCGCCAGAAACCCTCGCCGTATTCGTGTGCACTGCCCTGCGGTGGCGGCAACTGGTCACGAATCCCGGTCGGCCCGATCACGCGGCGGTAGTCGGCGGATCCGAACAGGAGGTCCCAGACCGGGAAAAGCACCGCGAAATTGCAGCCAAGGCGCCGCCCTTCATGGCCGACACCGATCGCGTGGTGCATGCGGTGGAACACCGGGCTCACCAGCACGTAGCCAAGCGGCCCGTAGGTCCACGGCAGGTTGGCGTGCTGCACGCTCTGCAGCACGCGCGCGGCGACGACGAGGCCCACGAACTGGGCCGGCTCCACTCCGATGGCCAGCGCCACGGCTGCCTTGACGGCATCGATGATCAGGCTGTCGAGCAGATGGTTGCGGTCGTCGGTCCAGAACGACATCTTGCGCTGCGAGTGATGCAGCGCGTGCAGCGCCCACCACCAGCGCATGTGGTGCTGGCCACGGTGCAGCCAGTAATCGAGCAGATCGAGCGCAACGAGGTAGACCAGGAAACCGACGATCGGGACCTCGGTCACGCCGGGCCAGAGTGAGTCGAGATTGAAAGGCGTGAACTCGTTCATGCGCAGCCAGCCAGTGGCCGCGTCGGCGAGCGGCCTCAGCAGCAGGAACACCAGCAGCGGAAAGGCGCCGAGCCGGTGCAGCAGCGTGTAGATGATGTCCACGCCGGTTCCGCGGCGGTCATTCCACCGCTCCGCCGGGAACAACGACTCCAGCGGCCGAAGCAGCGCGTAGAGCAGCGCGACCTGCACCATGCCGAGCAGGAACCACTCGGTCGCCGGGTAGGCCTCTTCCATCCAGTACGACGCGCCGGCGGCGAACAGCAGCGGCTGCACCGCTGACTCGAACAGCCATGAGTGCACGACGTCGAAGACGCGCTGCAGGCTGCCGAACATCGGGCTCAGCGCCTCTGCGCGGCCGATGCGGCAAGCTGGCCAACGAAAGGCGCCTGCTCACGGTAGCCCGGGTGTTCGCGCAGCGTGCGGAAGCACAGGCCGCGCTGCTTCAGGCCGGAGATCAGAGGATCAAGCATCGGCGCGTAGGGGTCCTTGCGCGACCAGATCCCGAGGTGAGCCATCAGCACGTCACCGTCGCCGATGTCGCGTAGCGCGCGCGCCAGCAGCGCCTTGTTCGGATACTGCTCGGAGGGAAGTTCATCGCCGAGAAAACCGGCCGGTGCCCAGCCCACATGCGCGAAACCGCACGCCTGCGCCGCCGCCAGCGCACCCGGCGTCGTGCGGCCGCCGGGCGCGCGCCACACCGCATCCAGCCGCTGGCCGGTGTACGCGGAAAAGGCCGCTTCCGAGCGACGCAGTTCCTCGCAGACCGCCCCGGGCGTGAGGGTGATCGTCCGGCCAGCGTCTTCACCGAATTGGGGTCGGTAGCGGACACCGACGCCGTCGTCTGCCAGGAAACGCCCATGCCTCCAGGTGTGACTGCCAAAGGCGTGGCCCTCTCCGGCGCGCGCATTCCAGTATCCGGACCACGACGGATCCAGCGAGGAATCTCCCCGTGGTGTCTTTTCGTTGGCCAGGAAGAACGTCGCCAGGACCTGATGCCGGCGCAGGATGGCGGCGATTTCGTCGGCATGCCGCATGTTGCCGGTATCGAACGTCAGGTAAACGTAGCCGCGGCACTGTGGTTCTGCAGACGCTGGCCCCGCCAGCGCGGCGACGGCACAGACCGCCCCAGCGAGCGGCCGAAACCCGCCCGGGACACCACGCCGACTCATCGCCTGTCCGCCCCCGCCGCGAGTTCAGCGCCAGGGCGCCGAGTTGGCGAAGAAGATGCCGTGCGGCGAGCGGCCGACCGGGATCGTATGCGCGATGCGGCGCGCCTCGATGTCGACCACCGCGACTGCCTTGCCGAAGCGCTGCGTGACCCACAGCCACTTGCGGTCGGCGCTGACTTCCATGCAATCCGGGCCGTTGGGCACCGCGATGTCGTGCCTCTTTTCGAGCGTCTGCTGATCGACCAGGCTGACCGTGCCAGCCACCCGGTTGCCGACGAAGATGTGGCGCCCATCGCCGAGCGGCCGGAAATTGTGCGCGCCCTTGCCGGTGACGATGCGCTTGACCGACGTCCGGTTGCGCCAGTCGATCACCTCGACGTAGTCCTCGCCCATCACGCCGACCAGCAGGTGTTTGTCGTCCGGTGTCATCCAGATGCCTGCCGGCAGCCGGCCCACCTTCATCTTCCAAAGCACGCTCTGGTCGGCCAGGCGGATTGCCGCGACCTCGTCGCTTTCCTGCAGGGTGACGAAGACGAACTGGCTGTCGGATGAAAACGCCATATGACTCGGCGTGCGCGCCAGCGGCAGGCGCTTGACTGCTCGCAATTCGTCGCCTTCTGCTGCGTAAATGTCGACGCGATCGAGCCGCAGTGCGTTGGCGACGAACCACTTGCGGTCCGGTGAAAATCCGATCTGGTACGGGTCGGCAATGTTGCGAACCCTGCGCTGAATCGCGCCACTGACCGGATCCAGGAAGTGCAGGTCGTTGCTGGCGGCATTGGCGACGATCAGCGTCTTTCCGTCCGGGGTCGCCATCAGGTGGTGCGGCTCCTTGCCGACGTCGAAGCGGCTCAGTTCCGTGCGTTTGTCCTGGTCGAGCAGCGAAACCGTGGCATCACCGGAATTGAGCACCACCACCACGCTGGCATGGGCCGAAGCGGCCCACAGCAGCAGGCCGGCGACGGCGGACGGCAGCGCGCGCCTGATGCGCGCGGGATTTGCTCCAGAGATCATCGTTTCGCTCGGCTGCTCAGTCGGAGTCGCGGATTCTACTGAGCGCGGCCGCACGGCACAGGCCGGCCCGGCAGCAACGTGACCGGCGGAAAGAACGAGCCGACGCGCACCATGGCAGGCCGAAGCCGCTCCGGCAGGACCGAACCGAGAATCAGCGCACGCCCCAGATCGAATGCATTGCGGCCTCGAACCGGCGGGCGATTCGCCCGCGCGCCGGGTGCCCGTGCTCCCTGATGACCCATCGGCCGGCCACCATCACATCACACCACGGCCGGCCCGGGCTCGAGAACACGAGGGTATCCAGCAGCCGCTCCGGGGGCACGCCGAGATGCGGTGACGCGTCTGTGGTGTCGGCGACCAGCGCGTCGGCGCGCGCACCGACGCGCAGTCCCCACGAGCGCTGTCCCGCTGCCGCTGCGCCGCCGGTGACGGCGAGCGCGAACAACCGCTCGGCCGTCGAAGGAACACCCGCCTGCGGTCCTGCCGCAACGTTGCGGCGGCGCAGGGCCAGGCGCTGGCCGTACTCGAGCCAGCGCAGTTCCTCGAGCGCATCGCGCGAGACGTGACTGTCGGAGCCGATCGTGATCGGCACGCCGGCAGCGAGCCAGCCCGGCAGGTCGCACAGGCCATCACCGAGGTTGGCCTCGGTGGTCGGGCAGATCACCACGGCGGCGCCGCTCCTGGCTACGTCTTCGATCTCCTCGGGTGCCGTGTGCGTGGCGTGCACCAGGTGCCAGCGCGCATCGAGCATGCCCTGCCTGGCCAGCCATTCGATCGGACGCATCCCGGTGGCCTT
>JAHEDN010000176.1 GCA_024641225.1 Burkholderiales bacterium
CAGATCACGATGCCGATGCCGATGGTCAACATCTTCTCCGGCGGACTGCACGCCGGCCGGGGCATGGACGTGCAGGACTTCCTCGCGATTCCGGCCAGCGCCCGCTCGATGGACGAAGCAGTCGACGTCGTCAGCCGGGTGCGCAGCGCGGCCGTGCGGGTGATGGAAAGGCGCGGGCTGTCGACCCTGCTGGCCGACGAGGGCGGACTCAGCCCGGGGCTCGAGAGCGGGCGCGACGCACTTCGGTTGCTCGTCGAATCGATCGACGCCGCCGGCCTGCGGCCGGGCGCGGATGTGATGATCGCCATCGACGTGGCAGCGACCGCGCTGTGGGACCGCACTGTTGGGACCTACCGGCTGGCGCGCGAAGGCCGCGCTGCGACGAGCGATGAAATGATCGCCATCGCAGAAAGCTGGGTGGACGAGTTTCCTGTTGTCTCCATCGAGGACGCGCTCGACGAGGAAGACTGGGCCGGATGGCAGCGGCTCACGGAGAAGCTCGGCCACCGCGTCCGCCTGGTCGGCGACGATCTTTTCACCACCAACGTCGCTCGCGTCAGGCGCGGCATCGCGCAGGGCGTGGCCAACGGCGTGCTGGTCAAGCTCAACCAGAACGGCACGCTGACCGGCACGCTCGACGTCGTCGCTGCTGCGCGTGCCGCGGGCTATGCGCCAGTGATCTCGGCACGCTCGGGCGAGACCGAGGACCCGTTCATTGCCGACCTGGCCGTCGGGACGGCAGCAGGGCAGATCAAGATCGGCTCGGTGCGCTGTGGCGAGCGGCTCGCCAAGTACAACCAGCTGCTGCGCATCGAGGAAGAAAGCGACGCGCCGTTCGCCGGCATGACGGCGATCACGCTGTGAGCGCGGAATCAACGCAGAGCATGACGCCCGATCCGCGGCTCGAGCGATTCCTGCGCGAGCAGGGGTTCCTCGCGCCGGGGCAGGGCGCGCGCTTCACGGCGCTGGCGGGTGGCGTGTCCTCCGACATCTGGCGCGTCGACCTCCCCGATGGGCGCAGGATCTGCATCAAGCGCGCTTTGCCGCAGCTGAAGGTGGCGGCCGAGTGGTACGCGCCGGTGTCGCGCAACGCCTATGAGTGGGCGTGGATCCGGTTCGCCGCGCATCACGTGCCGGGCTCGGTACCGGCGCCGCTGGCGCACGACGTCGAGGCCGGCCTGTTTGCGATGGAGTACCTGGCGCCGGAGGAGCATCCCGTGTGGAAGCAGCAACTGCTCGACGGGCGCGTCGAGCCCAAGACCGCCGCTGCGGTCGGTCGGGTGCTGGCCACGCTGCATCTCGCAAGCAGCCGGGATCCGGCGTGCGCCGATGCGTTCGACAGCGGCGCCAACTTTCATGCTCTGCGGCTCGAGCCGTACCTGCTCGCCACCGCTCGCGTGCATCCGGCGCTGGCGCCGGCGCTGGAAGCGCTGGTCGAGCGCACCGCGGCCACGCAGATCGCGCTGGTGCATGGCGATGTCAGCCCGAAGAACATCCTCGTCGGCCCGCGCGGGCCGGTGTTCCTCGATGCCGAGTGCGCGTGGTTCGGCGACCCGGCCTTCGACATCGCCTTCTGCCTGAACCATCTGCTGCTCAAGTGCCTGGTTCGGCCGCGCGAGCGCGAGGCGCTGCGCCATTCGTTCACGGCCTTCGTCGACGCTTACTTCGCGCCGGCTCGCTTCGAGCCGCGCGCGGCGCTCGAGGCGCGCGCCGCGAGCCTGCTGCCGGGGCTCTTCCTGGCGCGCGTCGACGGCAAGTCACCGGTCGAATACCTCACCGACGAGCGCCATCGCGAACTCGTGCGCAAGGTCGCGGCGCCGATGATCCTGCGGCCGCCGGCGCGGCTCGACGAGGTCCTGGCCCACTGGCACGCAGCGCTCGCCGCGGCCGACTGAGCGACGGCTGCCCCCTTGATCGCGCGCGCCGGGAGGCCCGATATGACGTGCATCAACTAAATCGGTACTCGAATACCGATATTATCCGCGGATCGCCAGCCGCCCCGGGTGGGCGCTGCGCCTCGACGCGATGCGAGGGAGCAATGCCATGAGTGAAACCGCCATGTCGCCGCAGATCACGATCCGCGCCCTGCAGCCGGGCGACCTAGAAGCCGTGGTCGCCATCGACCACGCGATCGAAGGCCGGCCGCGGCGCACCTACGTGCGGCGCCGCCTCGACGCCGCGTTGCGCGAGCCGGCGCGGCACGTGCAGTTCGCGGCGACTGATCCGGACGGGCTGGTCGGTTACCTGCTGGCGCGCGTGCTGCGCGGCGAGTTCGGCCGCGAGCAGCCGGGGCTGCGCATGGAACTGGTTGGCGTGCGGCGCGATCGGCAGCACCACGGCATCGGCCAGCAGCTGCTCGATGCGCTGGTCGACCACGCGCGGCGCAAGGGCCTCGGCGAGCTTCGCACCGCCGCCGTGTGGAAGGACCACACGATGCTGCGCTGGTTCGACGCGATGGGCTTCGAACTGTCGGACGACCGCATCGTCGACTGCGCGGTCAACGCCGGCGCGTACCGGCCCGAGCGGGACGACGCGGTGGGGATGCCCGCGGGTTCCGGGCCGGGGCACGAGATCGACTACAGCGCGCAGGCGGGCAACGACTACGAGAAGCTGGCGCGCGACACCGCCGAGCTGCGCGCGATGAAGGGGGACGACCTGCCTGCCATCGTTCGTATCGACCGGATGCTCACCGGGCACGACCGCAGCGAGTACATGCGCGCGCAGCTTGCCGAGGCGCTCGACGACTCCGCCATCCGCATCTCGCTGGTGGCGCGCCTCGACGACACGGTGGTCGGCTACCTGATGGCGCGCACCGACCTGGGCGACTACGGGCGTACCGAGCCCGTGGCGATCATCGACACGATCGGCATCGATCCCGAGTACGCGCACCGCGGCGTCGGCCACGCGCTGATGTCGCAGCTTTTCGTCAACCTCGGTGCGTTGCGGGTGGAGCGCGTCGAGACGATCCTCGCGCCGCGCGACCTCGCGCTGCTCGGGTTCCTTTACGACTGTGGCTTCGCGCCGTCGCAGCGGCTGGCGTTCGTGAAGCAGCTGCAGTGACGCGCGCGTGTCTCATGGTCTGCGCGCCGAGGCTCGGCGTCGAACGAAAGCCGCTTGATCGCGAGCGCTACCGGCAGCCTGTCACGGTAGCCACAGCGAAGCGCTAGCGTCGAAGCCGACAACCAAGGGAAACGCCAGCCCCTGCTCCAGGTCGAAGGCCGCATAGCCGGGCGCGGGCGATGCAACGCCGCCTTCGGCACCGGGGTCTGCGGTGAACTCGCCGAAACTCAGCACCGGCGCCGGCGCCAGGATAGACGCCTCATACGTCCCGGTTTGCGCGGACCGATCGCCGGTCGTCACGATCGTCGCGGCCTTCGTTCCTGTATTCATAGGACCGGTCTGGTTCGAATCGTCGCCGAGAAGACCCGGGCCGCCTGTTGCCGCACCCGTGCCGAACGTCTGCGCCGCGATGGCGAAGTTCGTATCGCCCAGCAATGCGGCGGCCGTACCGAAGTCCAGCGCGCCCAGATTGCCGTCGCGCCCAAAGCGGTAGGCGAGATCGCCGCCAATGGCCTCCGTGTCGCTGCCGGCAAGTAAAGCGGTGGCGAACGTCGATGCCGGAACCATCCAGTCGCCAATCGAGGGGTCGGACGCGTAGGCAGCATTGAACTCGCCGACCAAAGACGTGAAATCGAACCGCGTCACGCGGTCGTTCGACAGAGGATCGGTCGAGCCGGCGTCGTAGTCCGTGGTCGAGTCGACGATCACCTGCAGCGTACTCACAGTGCGGTTGCCGGCAACGGCATACCAGTTGGTGAACTTCAGGCTGTCAGTCGTGCCGGTGATCTTGATGAACAGGTCGTTGCCGGATCGCGCAAACTGCAGATCCGCGTAGCTCACGCCGCCGAGCGAGACAGTGTCGTTGGTCTCGTTCAACCCGTTACTGGCGGAAGACGGCGCGTTGACGGTATCGGCCCCGTGGCCGCGGTTGAATGCGATCAGGTCGGCGCCGCCGCCGAGCGTTAGCGTGTCGTTGCCGCTGCCGCCGGCCAGGAACTCGCGGCCTGTTCCGCCCGTCAGCACGTCGGCACCTTCGCCACCATCGAGCGCGTTGTTGCCGCTCGTGTCCGTGACGGTGTCGTTGCCACCGGCGCCCTGGACGACGTCATTGCCCGCGCCGCCGTTGAGCACGTTTGCGCCGGCGTTGCCGCGCAGATGGTTTCCGAGCGCGTTCCCTGTCCCGTTGATAGCTGCGGTTCCGGTCAGCGCCAGGTGCTCGACGTTGGCCGGCAGCGTCCATGTCACCGATGACTGAACGCTGTCGTTTCCCTCGTTCGCATTTTCGACGACCTTGTCCGACGTGGCGTCAACGACGTAGCTGTCATCGCCGGCGCCGCCGGTCATGGTGTCGCTGCCGGCACCACCGTCAAGGAAATCGTTGCCGGCGCCGCCCGTCAGTACATTGGCCGCCGAGTTGCCCGTGAGTCGATTGTCGGCGGCGTTGCCCGTGCCGTTGATCTTTCCTGTTCCAGTCAGCAACAGATTCTCGAGATTGGCGCCGAGTGTCCAGCTCACGCTCGAGCGGACGGTGTCGGTGCCTCCATCAGGCTGCTCGGTGACGACGTCACCGGTCGTGTTGACCGTGTAAGTGTCGTCGCCTGCACCGCCGACCAGCGTGTCGTTTCCGGCGCCGCCGTCGATAGTGTCGTCGCCTTCGCCGCCAATGAGCGTGTTGTTGGCGGTGTTACCGAGCAGGACGTTGGCGAGTGCGTTGCCGGTCCCATGGATTGCGGCGGTACCGGTCAGCGTGAGGTTTTCGACGTAGTCGCCCAGCGTCCAGGTGATGCTCGCCAGCACGACGTCCATGCCTTCGTCGGCGAGTTCGATCACCGAGTCGCCCACGTGACTCACCACGTAGGTGTCGTTGCCTCCGCGACCGGTCAGGATATTGGCTGCGCCGTTGCCGGTGAGCACATTGTCGAGAGCGTTGCCGGTGCCGTTGATCGCGGCGGCTCCGGTCAACGTAAGCTTTTCCACGTGCTCGCCCAGCGTCCAGGAGATGCTTGCCTGCACCAGGTCGATACCTTCGTCGGCAAGCTCGACGACGACGTCGGCGCTGGTGTCAACGACGTAGATGTCGTCGCCCCCGCCGCCGCGTAGCGTGTCCTCGCCGGCGCCTCCATTCAGCACGTTCGCGGCCGCGTTGCCAACGAGCTCGTTGGCCAGCGCATTGCCAGTGCCGTTGATCGCCGCGCTGCCAGTCAGGATCAGTCGCTCGACGTTCGCCGGCAGCACATAGGTGACCTTCGACTCGACCGTGTCGTCGCCCTCTTCGGCGAGCTCGGTGACCGTATCTCCGGTTGAATCGACGAAATAGCGGTCATCGCCAGGTCCGCCGATCAGCTTGCCGCTGCCGGCGCCGCCGTCGAGCACGTCGTCGCCCGCGCCGCCGGTCAGTGTGTTCCCCCCCGCGTTGCCGTTCAGCGCGTTATCGAGCTCGTTGCCCGTACCGCTCAGTCCCGAGGTGCCGTTAAGCACGAGATTCTCGAGGTTGGCACCGAGTATCCACGACACAGCGGAGCGGACTGTGTCGGTGCCTTCGCCGGCCACTTCGATGACGATATCGCCGGTGACGTTCACCAAGTAGGTGTCGTCGCCCGCGCCGCCGATCAGGGTGTCATTGCCGCTGCCGCCGTCGAGGGTGTCGTTGCCGTCGCCACCGGTGAGCGTGTTGCTGGCACTGTTTCCGGTCAGCAGGTTGTCGAGCGCGTTGCCGGTGCCGTTGATCGCGGTGCTGCCGTTCAGCAAGAGATTTTCAAGGTTTTCGCCAAGGATCCAGGCGACGCTCGCCTGCACCAGGTCGATGCCCTCATCGGCGTACTCGACGACCTCGTCGGCAGCGTTGTCGACGACATAGGTGTCGTCTCCGGCGCCGCCGGCCAGCCGGTCCGCGCCGGTGCCTCCGTTCAGCACGTTGCCGGCACTGTTTCCGACAATCTGATTGGCGAGCGCGTT
>JAHEDN010000177.1 GCA_024641225.1 Burkholderiales bacterium
GCTATGTGGGGCTGCCCAAAGCGCTGATCTACGGCGCGAGCAAGGCGGCGCTGATCAATTTCACCGAGTCGCTGTACGGTGACCTGCGGCCTCAGGGCATCGGCGTGTACCTGATCAATCCAGGCTTCGTCGACACGCCGCTGACGAAGAACAACCGGTTCCCGATGCCGGCCCTGATGAAGGCGGACGACGCGGCGCGCGTGACGCTCGACGAGATCGCCGCCGGTCGCTTCGAGATCCACTTTCCGAAGCGCTTCACGCGCTGGCTCAAGCTGCTGCGCGTGCTGCCCTACCGGCTGCAGCTGGCCGCGGTGCGCAGAGCGACCCGAGCATGAGCGCCACTCACGTCGAGCGCGCGCGCGCCTACTTCGAGTCGATCACGCCGGAGTCGGTGCAACGTATCGACACGATCTACGCGACGGACGCCCACTTCAAGGACCCGTTCAACGAAGTGCGCGGCGTCGCGGCGATCCGCCGCATCTTCGAGCACATGTTCGTTCAGGTCGAAGCGCCACGGTTCGTCGTCCGCGAAATCGTCGCGCAGGGCAACGACGCGTTCCTCACCTGGGACTTCCTGTTCCGCATCCGGCGGCTCAGCGGCCGCGAGCAGGTCATCCGCGGCGCCAGCCACCTGAAGTTCGACGGCGAAGGCAGGATCCGCTACCACCGCGACTACTGGGACGCCGCCGAGGAGCTGTATGAGAAACTTCCGATCCTCGGAGGACTGATGCGGCTGCTCAAGAAGCGGGCCGCGAGCTGACAGCGGGGCGGGATGCGATGAACATGCTTTATCCGGAACTCTTCAAGTCGCTCGAATCCGTGCGCTGGAGCATGGACCGAGATGTGCCTTGGGACCAGTTCGACGCCGCGCGGCTGTCCGACGAGCAGGCGCTGACCATCAAGATGAACGCGATCACCGAGTGGTCGGCGCTGCCGGCCACCGAGATGTTCCTGCGCGACAACCGGCACGATTCCGATTTTTCCGCCTTCATGAGCGTGTGGTTCTACGAGGAGCAGAAGCACGCGCTGGTGCTGATCGAGTACCTGAAGCGCTTCCGCCCGGACCTCGCGCCCACGCCGGACGAGCTTCACGCGGTGCGCTTCGAGTTCGACCCGGCGCCGGCGCTGGAGACGCTGACCCTGCACTTCTGCGGCGAGATCCGCCTGAACCACTGGTACCGCCGCGCGGCCGAATGGCACACCGAGCCGGTGATCAAGCACATCTACAAGCTGCTGTCGCAGGACGAGGCGCGCCACGGCGGCGCCTACCTGCGCTACATGAAGAAGTACCTGGCCGAGGTCGGCGACTCGGCCCGCGCGGCGTTCGCCAAGGTCGGCGTGCTGATGGCCTCGGCGCGGCGCACCGCGCAGGCGCTTCACCCGACCAACCTGCACGTGAGCAAGGCGCTGTTCCCCAACGACACCGTCCAGTCGCGCCTGCCCGATCCGGCCTGGCTGGAGCGCTGGCTCGACGCGCAGATCAAGTTCGACGACGTCTGGGAAGGCAAGGTCGTCGAGCGCATCCTGCACAACATGAGCCTGCTGTTCGAGCGCACGTTCAGTTCGGTGCAGGACCTGAACCGCTACCGCAAGGAAGTCGCGGCGCGGCTCGCCGCAGCCGGAGCGCCGGCCGCGGCATAACGCCGCGGCGCCCGCGGCGACGGTGACGAACGATGGCCGCAATCGCGGCCAATGACGCCCGCGGTGCAGACTATGATCCTTCGAGCAAACGTCACAGCCGGCGCAGCCCGTCGCCGCCGCCGCCGCAGGCAGCATCGTCTGTCATGAACAATGCGCCAGAGCACGTCCCGCTGATCCGCACCACGCGCGGCGGCTTTCCCGAGTGCGTGCACGTCGGCTCGATCGCCGTGGTGGACGCCGAGGGGCGGCTGATCGCCGGCGTCGGCGATGCCCATGGGCTGAACTTCACCCGCTCGGCGCTCAAGCCCCTGCAGGCGCTCGCCTTCGTGCAGGACGGCGGCATGGAGCGCTTCGCCTTCGACTCGCAGATGCTGGCGCTGATGTGCGCCAGCCACGGCGGCGAGGCGATGCACGTCGCAGTCGTGCAGCGCATGCTCGAGCGCATCGGCGCGAAGGAGTCCGACCTGCGCTGCGGCTGCCATCCGCCGAGCTTCTACACGCACACCTCGACCTCGGCGCTGCCGGGCGCGCGCTTCAACCAGCTCTACCACAACTGCTCGGGCAAGCACGCCGGCTTCCTGGCGTTCTGCCGCATGCACCATCAGCCGCTGGCGCGCTACCTCGACCTCGACGCACCGCTGCAGCAGCGCGTGCGCGCCAACGTCGAGCGCTTCGCCGGGGAACGCGACCTGCCGATGGGCATCGACGGCTGCAGCGCGCCGAACTACGCGATGCCGCTTTCGGCGCTGGCGCACACGTTCTGCCGGCTCGCGCTCAGGGAGACGCCCGAACTCGCCGCGCTGGCCTGGGCGATGACGCGCCACCCGGACCTCGTCTCCGGCACCGCGCGCGGAGACCTGATGCTGATGCAGGCGGGCAAAGGCGACTGGGTCAGCAAGGTCGGCGCCGACGGCATGCAGGCGATCGGAGTGCGCTCGCGCGGCATCGGCATCGCCATCCGCATCGCCGACGGCAACCGCCGCGCGCTGCACGTGGCTACGATCGCCGTGCTGCAGCAGCTCGGACTGATCGACGAACCCGCCGGCACGCCGCTGGCGAAGATGGACGAGCACGTGATCCGCAACTACCGCGGCATCGCGGTCGGCGCAGTCGAGCCGATGTTCTCGCTGCCGCGGCAGGCCTAGCTCAGCGCAGTTCGACCGCGCCGCGCGGCGTGTCGATGCGCGCGACGATCGACGCCTCGCCTTCATCGAGACGCACCGCGCCGTCGAGCCCCAGTTCACCGAACAGCTGCCGCAGCGGCTGCGGCGACGGATGCCGCAGGACCAGTTCGCCCAGCACGCAGCCGCGGTCTTCGAGCCCGTCGCAGGGATGCGCACCGCCGTGCCACTGGATCAGCGACGGCAGCACGCCGTCGCAGTTCAGGCTGCCGTCGGCCGGCACGGTGATGCGCCACGAGAACGCGCCGCGGCTGGCCGCTATCACCTCGCCGAAGCCGGGATCGAGCGGCGCCGCCGCCTCGACGTCGCTGCACGACGCGACCCAGGTCAGCAGGAAAGGCGCTGCCGCCATGCGCGCGCGCACGGCAGGCGTGTCGAGCCCGAACCAGCGCGGCCGCTGCGCGGTTCCCTCGGGATCGAGCGCGATCAGTTCGAGGTAAGCACGCGGCGCCAGCTTCAGCAGCGCGTTGTGCGTGCCCATCAGCACGTGCCGACCGCCGGGCTGCACCTCCACCCCAAGCCGCTGGCGCACGTACCGCGCGCCCTGCGCCAGGTCGGCGCAGGCGAGCACGAGGTGGTCTACGCGCGAGGTCAGGGCCATCGCGGGGCCGCGGCTGCCGCCCCGCTCAGCGGCCGAACAACCCGCGCAGCTTGTTCACCGCGTCGAGCGCTCCATCGGTCGCGCTCGGCGGCTTCTCGTCTTTCTTCGCCGGCTCTCCCGCCGGCGCCGACGGCGCCTGCGACTCCGCCGCTCCGCGCCCGCCGCCGCCCATCATCGCGCCCATGTCCATGCCGAGCATGGCGTTTGCCACACTCTTCACGCGGACCTTGACCGCCCACTGCGGCTCCCATGCGATCTTTGGGTCCGTCGGTCGCGGCGGATGCGCGAGGTTCAGTTCAGAGCCATAGGCGATCACGCGCAACATCGCCCCCTCACCGAAGATGCCCTTGGGCACGGTGCAACTCGTCGTCGACGGCGCCAGCAGCACCTTTTCCCTCAACCAGCGATCGACTGCCCCATTGGTCTGGTAGTCGACGAGCCCGCTGCCGGTGTCGGGCTCCTCGCTCGAGGTCCAGAACACGATCTCCGCGCCGTCGCCGCCCCCGGCGCCTTCGCGCGCACCCATCGCCGCGATGAAGTAGGCGCGTGCCGTCGGCAACGCCTTCCACTCGAGCACCGTCGTGCCACCGGCATCGCGCTGCGCCAGTTCGATCGCCGGCATCAGGTCCTGGGCCGCCGGGATCGAGAACCTGAATCCTTCCGGCACGCCCTGTCCCGTGAAACCGTGCTCGCCGACCAGCGACGCGCCGGCCGGCACCATCCGCGTGTCGTCGCGACTCGGCCAGTGCGGCCGTCCGACAGCGGAGTGCGCGCCGCGCTGCGTGGCGCGCCGGGCGATGAAGAACTTCTGGAAGTCGGCCGGCGCTGCAGTGGCGAAGTCGACCACCCGCGGCTGGCCGGGACGGACTGTCTCGCCGCAACCCCAGTAGAGCAGCATCTTCCCCTTCGGACGCTCGTACTCGGGCTGATCGACCGAGTCATCGTCCGGCCGCACCGGCTTGCCCTTCTGCTCCACTGGCGACATCAGCTTCAACGTCGGCGCCAGCTGCGTGCCCGGCGGCACGGACTGCAGCGCCTCGGAGAGGTTCGAGTTGCGGCTCGTATACAGGGCGACGTCGACATACTGGCCGGCCGAGGCCGCCTGTGTCATGCCGAACGTGTTTGGTCCACCGCGTCCGCCGAACATGGCGCCCATCGTGTTCATCGGACTGCCGCCGCCCATCGGCATGCCCATGCCGGCAAACGTGGCCATGTCGATCCATGCCTGCGCCACCGGCGGCTTGACGACCTGCTGCGGACCCTTGGCGGTCTGGGCGGCTGCCGAGGCAGCCGCCAGCGCGACCGCGATGGCCATCGAGATCGTCGTGAATCTGTTCATTTTCTGGCTCCTGGTTTGGTCACCATCCGCCGCGGCCCACTCGGTCGGGCATTGTGGACAATCCTAATGTGCGCCGGAACGGCCGGCCGCCGGGCGTCGGTGGAGTCCGCATAGCTAGAATCCGCGATTCTTTCCCCGCACCGCCAGAAAATGCTCGCCCAACACCGCGACACGGTCGCCGCACTCATCGAGCAGGCGCTCAGCGGGCTCGGCATCACCGGCGTGCCGGTCGTGCTCGAGCGGCCGAAAGTCGAGGCGCACGGCGACCTGGCGTGCACCGTGGCGCTGCAGGTCGCCAAAACCCTGAAGAAGAACCCGCGCGAGGTGGCCACGGCGATCGCCGACGCGCTGCGCCTGAACCCCGGCGGCGGCGGCCTGATCGACGCGGTCGAGATCGCCGGGCCGGGCTTCATCAACCTGCGCATTGCCGCCACGGCCAAGCAGCAGGTGCTTCACGTGGTGCTGCGCGAAGGGAACTGCTTCGGCACGTCGACCGCCGGCGGCGGGCGCAAGGTAATGGTCGAGTTCGTCTCGGCCAACCCGACCGGGCCGCTGCACCTCGGTCACGCGCGCCAGGCCGCGCTCGGCGATGCGCTCGCCGCGCTGCTGGCCGCGCAGGGCTGGGACGTGACGCGCGAGTTCTACTACAACGACGCGGGCGCGCAGATCCAGAACCTGGCGCTGTCGGTGCAGGCGCGCGCGCGCGAGCTGGCCGGCGAAAGCGTCGAGTTTCCGGATGCCGGCTACCGCGGCGAATACATCTTTGACATCGCGCGCGAGTTCCTTGCCCGCGCCACGCAGACGGCGCGCGACGGCTCGCCGGTGCACGCCAGCGGCGACGTCAACGATCTCGACAGCGTTCGCCGCTTCGCCGTGGCCTACCTGCGCCACGAGCAGGACATGGACCTCGCCGCCCTCGGCGTGACCTTCGATCACTTCTACCTCGAGTCGTCGCTCTACGCCGACGGCAGGGTCGAAGCCGCCGTGAAGGCGATGGTCGACTCCGGCATGACCTTCGAGGCCGAAGGAGCGCTGTGGCTGCGCACTACCGAGATCGAAGGCAGCCACGACGACAAGGACCGCGTGATGCGCAAGTCCGACGGGACCTACACCTACTTCGTGCCGGACGTCGCCTACCACCTGGCCAAGTTCGAGCGCGGCTTCGGCAAGGTGATCAACGTGCAGGGGTCGGACCACCACGGAACGGTGGCCCGCGTGCGCGCCGGGCTGCGA
>JAHEDN010000178.1 GCA_024641225.1 Burkholderiales bacterium
CAGCAGGTTCAGGCGGTCGGGGGCGGCCATTTCCGCTGCGGCAGTCGGCGTCGGCGCGCGAACGTCAGCCGCGAAATCGGCGATCGTCACGTCGGATTCGTGACCGACACCAACGACGACGGGCACAGCGCAGGCGCGGATCGCCCTGGCCACTGCTTCCTCGTTGAACGACCACAGATCCTCGATCGAACCGCCGCCGCGCACGAGCAGGACGACGTCCACCTCGGCACGGCGGGAGATCGTCTGCAGCATCGCCGCGATACGGTCGCCTGCACCTTCGCCCTGCACCGGCACCGGGTAGACGATCACCGTCGCGTGCGACGAGCGGCGCGCAAGCGTAACGAGCACGTCGCGCAGCGCCGCCGCCTGCAGGGAAGTCACGACGCCGATCACGCGCGGGAACTCGGGCAGCGGTCGCTTTTCATCGAACAGGCCTTCGGCCTGCAATCGCGTCTTCAGCTGCAGGAAGCGTTCATAAAGCTGGCCAAGGCCCGAGCGCCGCAGCGCCTCGACGGTGAGCTGATATTCGCCACGCGCCTCGTACAGCCCGACCTGAGCCAGTACCTCGACCTCGTCGCCCTCGCGCGGCGCGAACTCGGCCAGCACATTGCGGCCGCGGAACATCGCGCAACGCACCTGGGCCCGGTCGTCCTTCAGGGTGAAGTACCAATGGCCGCTCGACGCGCGGGTGAAGTTGGCGATCTCGCCGCGAACCCGCACCAGCTGGAAGCTTCGCGCGAGCAGGCCAGCAACGGCGCGGTTAAGCAGCGAAACCGTGACGCTTTCCCGCGCCAGTGCTAGGTTTTCGTCGGCCGGTCCAGCTTCCATGCGGCTTTCCGGGCTGTAGCTGTCCACACGGGCGCGTCAATCCTCGCGTTGGCACCGAGTTGCCCCTGCGGAGCTCGTAGCATTAGTCCAAGCTGCTGATTTATATGGAACTTTCGATCTGGGCAGGAGAAGAGCACGCCAACCGGAGCCGATACCCATGCGGGTTTTCCGAACGTCTCCGAGGGTTGTTCACAATGTTTTCCACAGATAGTGCGCAGAGGCAGGCCTTTCGAGCCAGCCACTACACTGCCGGCTTTGCAATTCGGTTCGAGCGGACCCCGTACCTCACGTGTTTGCGATCGTACAAGCGATCGGCTGGCCGATCTGGCCGCTGATCATCGCCTCCATCGTGGCGCTGGCGCTGATTATCGAGCGAGGTGTTTCTCTGCGACGGCCGAACATCCTGCCGGCGACCCTCCTTAGGGACGTCCTGTCGTTGCATTCGCGGCGGCAGATCACGCCCGAGGTCATTATCAGGCTGGAGGCGAGTTCCCCGCTTGGCCGGGTGCTCGCCGCTGCCCTGAGAAACGTTCGGGCGCCGCGCGCGATCGCCGGTGCCGCGGTAGCCAACACGGGGGGGCACGTCGCGCACGATCTGTCGCGCTACCTTTCGCTGCTCGGCTCGATCGGCTCGATTGCGCCGCTGCTGGGCCTGCTCGGCACCGTGATCGGCATGATCGAGATATTCGCGTCGCAGCAGGCCGGCTCGAACCCGCAGCAGCTGGCGCACGGCATTTCAATCGCCCTTTACTGCACGGCGTTTGGCATCATCGTCGCGGTGCCGGCCGTGATGTTCTACCGCCACTACAAGGCGCGCATCGAGGAATACCTGGTCGCCATGGAAGACCAGGCGCAGCAGCTGCTCGAAGTGCTCTTCGCCGATCGCTACGACGACGCCCCGCGATGAGATTCCGCCGACCCCTCGACGAGGAACCCGAACTGAACCTGGTTCCCCTGATCGATGTGATGCTGATCGTGCTCATCTTTCTGGCGGTCAGCACCACTTACTCGCGCTACAGCGAACTGCGGCTGCACTTGCCGAGCGCGCAGGCGAACCCGACGGATGCGCGCGTCAACGAAATCGTGGTCGGCGTCAGCGCCGACGGGCGCTTTGCGCTCGACCGGATCGTGCTGCCGAATACCGACGCCGAAGCGGTGGCGAAGGCGCTGACGCAGGCAGCACAGGGGCTGAGCGAGCCGGTGGTAGTCATCCACGCAGACGCGCAGGCACCGCACCAGGCGGTCGTGAACGTGATGGAAGCAGCAAGGCTGGCCGGGCTCCCACGCATCAGCTTCATCACCGAGCGCACGAGTCCCGCCGCCGCGCGGTGAACCATCGGCGGCGGCAATGAACAAGCGAGCACGCCTCGAACAAGCCCTGACACGCGCGTGGACCGGGCGGGGACCGCTCGCCTGCGCGCTGCTGCCCCTGTCGTGGCTCTACGGCGCCGGCCATGCCCTGCATGCGAGCCTGTATCGCGCCGGGCTGCTGAAGTCCTGGCGGATCGGCCTGCCGGTCATCGTGGTCGGCAACCTCTACGCAGGAGGGACGGGCAAGACGCCGCTCGTCATCGAACTGGTGCGCGAGCTGAAGGGGCGCGGCTGGAGGCCGGGCGTGATCTCGCGCGGCTACGGGCGCAGGTCCGCCGATGTCCGTCCAGTCGAAGCCGGAGCGCGTGCGGACGAGGTCGGCGACGAACCGCTGCTGATCGCGCAGGCTGGCGCCGTGCCTGTGGTGGTCGGCGCCGACCGCGTCGCAGCCGCGCGCGTCCTGCACTCGCTGAATCCGAAGTGCGACGTGATCGTGTGCGACGATGGACTACAGCACCCCCGCCTGGCCCGTGACGTCGAGATCGCGGTGCTTCATTTTCGCGGCATCGGCAACGGCTGGCTGCTGCCGGCCGGTCCGCTGCGCGACTCGCCGCAGCGGCTGAAGACGGTCGATGCAGTGGTGCTCAACGGCGATGTGCCGCCGCTGCGAATCCACGGCCAGGTGTTCACCATGGACAGTGCCCTCGACGAGGTCTATGCCCTCGCGGATCCGCGCCGGCGCGCGCCGCTGTCGGCGCTGGTCGAGGAACATCGCGGCAAGGGAACGCGCGTGGTCGCCGCCGCCGGCATCGGCACGCCGGACCGGTTCTTCGCCATGCTGCGCGCCGCCGGCCTGACCTTCGACGCCATCGCCCTGCCGGATCACTACGACTTCTCGGTCAATCCCTTCCACGGGCGCGAATTCGATGTCGGGCTGATGACCGAGAAGGACGCCGTAAAATGCCTCACGAACGCTGGGCTGAAGACCGACGGCCGGTTGTGCGCGGTCACCCTTCGCACCCGGGTCGACCCGGCACTGCTCGACCTCATCGAAGCGAAGATCACGCCCAAGTCGCATCGCGCGGAGCGCGCCAACGATGGACCATCGCCTGCTTGAGATTCTCGTCTGCCCCGTCACGAAGGGCAGGCTCGAGTACGACCGCGATCGCCAGGAACTGATCTCGCGTTCTGCCGGACTGGCCTATCCGATCCGCGACGGCATCGCCGTGCTGCTCGAGAGCGAAGCCCGCCGCCTCGACGAGCCGGGCGCCACGGTCGGCAAAAGCTGACGTCCCTCCGATGGGGGGCTTCGTCGTCATCGTTCCGGCGCGGCTCGCCTCGACCCGGCTGACGCGCAAACCGCTGGTCGACCTGGGCGGGCAGCCCATGGTGGTTCGCGTCGCGCGCCGCGCGGCCGACAGCGGCGCGGCGCGTGTCGTCGTCGCAACCGACAGCGACGAAGTGATGGCCGTCTGCCGCAAGTTTGATGTCGCGGTCGTGCTCACACGCGCCGACCACGCCACCGGCACCGACCGGCTTGCCGAGGCCGCCGATGCGCTGGAACTGACCGACGAGACGATCGTCGTCAACGTCCAGGGCGACGAGCCGCTGCTGCCTCCCGAGGTCATCGCGCGGGTCGCCGATCTGCTCGGACAGCGTCCGGAGTGCTCGTTGGCCACGGCAGCCCATCCGCTCGCCGATGCGAGCGAATTCTTCAACCCGAACATCGTCAAGGTGGTCAGCGATGCCAGCGGGCGGGCGCTTCTGTTCTCGCGCGCGCCGATCCCATGGGCCCGCGACGCTTTCGCCGTCACGCGCGAGCGCCTGCCCGCTGGCCTGCCGGCGTGGCGGCACGTTGGCCTGTATGCGTACCGCGCCAGCTTCCTGCGCCGCTTTCCGCACCTGCCACGGGCGCCGATCGAGGAACAGGAGAACCTCGAACAGTTGCGTGCCCTGTGGCACGGCTTCGGCATTGCCGTGCTGCCGCTGACCGAATCGCTGCCGCCAGGCGTGGATACCCCGGAAGATCTCGAGGCGGTGCGCGCGCTCATGGGCCACCGCTAGACTCGGCGCCGCTGTTTCCTGCCCCTGGAGAACCCGATGAAGCACTTTGGCTTCGCGCTGGCGCTGGCCGCCGCGCTGCTCGCCACGCCGGTCGCCGCGCCGGTCGCCGCCAAGACGCTGCGCTGGGCCTCGCAGGGCGACCCGCAGACGGCCGATCCGTACTCGCAGAACGAAGGTCTCACCAACATGTTCTCGCAGTCGGTGCACGACACGCTCGTGATGCGCGACAACGCGTTGCGGCTGGTGCCCGGCCTGGCGGTGAGCTGGCAGCAGATCAATGCATCGACCTGGCGCTTCAACCTGCGCAAGGGCGTCAAGTTCCACGATGGCTCGCCGTTCACGGCCGACGACGTCGTCTTCTCCTACGAGCGGGCGCAGCACCCGAATTCACAACTGCGCCAGTACGCGGTGCCGGTCGGCAAGCCGCGCAAGATCGACGACTTTACGGTCGAGTTCGTGCAGGACAGACCCAACCCGGTGACGCTCGAGCACGCCTCCACCATCTACATCATGAGCAAGGCGTGGGCGGTGAAGAACAAGGTCGAGCGGCCGCTCGACTTCAAGGGCAGGGAAGAGACCTATGCGTCGCGCAATGCCAATGGCACCGGCGCCTGGATGCTGGTGTCGCGCGAGCCCGGCGTGAAGACGGTGCTGAAGCGCAACCCCGACTGGTGGGGCGCGAAGGAGGGCCGCGCGCCGGGCAACGTCACCGAGGTCGTGTACACGCAGGTCAGCGCCGACGCCACGCGTACGGCGGCGCTGCTGTCCGGGCAGATCGACTTCGTTCTCGACCCGCCGCCGCAGGACCTCGCGCGGCTCGAAGCGAACAAGGAAACCAAGGTCGTGCGCGGCCAGGAGAACCGGGTCGTCTTCTTCGGCTTCGACCAGCAGCGGGACGAACTGCTTTACTCGAACGTCAAGGGCCGGAATCCGTTCAAGGACGTGCGCGTTCGCCGCGCCGTGTATCAGGCGATCGACATCGAGGCGATCCGGACTCGCACGATGCGCGGTTCGGCGCTTCCCACCGGCGGCATGACACCGTCCACCCTGCCCTCCTCGCCCGAGATCGAGCAGCGGCTGCCCTACGACGCGAACAAATCCAGGCAGTTGCTCTCCGAAGCCGGCTACCCCAACGGCTTCGAGGTCACGCTCGACTGCCCGAACAACCGCTACGTCAACGACGAGGAAGTCTGCATCGCCGTAGCCGCGATGCTCACGCGAGTCGGCATCCAGACCAAGGTAACGACGCAGCCGCGCGCCACGTACTTCCCCAAGCTGGAAAAGCACGACACCAGCTTCTTCATGCTCGGCTGGGGCGGGGCCATCACGGACGCGCAGACCACGCTGTCGCCCGTGCTGCGTTCGCCGGACGAGAAGACCGGCAATGGCAGTTTCAACTACGGCCGCTACGTCAACCCCAAGCTCGACGCACTGATCGACGCCGCTGCGGTCGAGATGAACCCGGAGAAGCGGCAGCAGCTGGTCTGGGACGCGCTCAAGGAGCACAACGCGCAGGTGCACCACGTGCCACTGCATCGCCAGATGATCCCGTGGGCGATGCGCAGCATCGTCACCGTCGCACATCGTGCCGACAATGTGCTCAACATGGAGTCAGTCCGAATCGACTGATTCCAGTGAGCATATTGCGGTGGAGGCTGACTTGACGTAGGCAAGTCAAGGACACGCCGGCGCCCGACCGGAACCACAACGTGCTCAATATGGAGTCAGTCCGAATCGACTGATTCCGGAGGTCTCAAGGACCGGCTTCTAGAATCCGCCCTGGAAACCG
>JAHEDN010000179.1 GCA_024641225.1 Burkholderiales bacterium
CATGGCGACTCGACCGAGCGAGTTGATGGCCACGCTGGGTCGGCTGATCGAGGGGTGGTCCGAAGCTGAAGCCGGTGCCATCCTGATGTGCGGCATGGTCGGCAGCCGGCAAGGTCTGCTCGAAGTCCCCTATGTCCGGTGCCCGGCATCGGTGGCGGAAATCGCCCGCGGCGCCAGGGAGATCGACCTTGGGCACGGGCGACTGGCGCTGATCTTTCCCGGGTTGACCTGCCAGGACACATGCGGAATTCCCGATGTCTTGCGCGGGGAAGAAACCCAGGTCATCGGAGCCCTCGCCGATTTTCCGCATGGCGCGGTTTCGGTCTGGCTGCCGGGGACGCATAGCAAGCACGTTCGCGTCGACGACGGCGTTATCGGGGGTTTTTCGACTCACATGACAGGCGAGGCGTTTTCAACGCTGAGTGCGCACAGCATTCTCGGACGCCTGATGACGGGAGACGAAATCGATCATGAGGCGTTTGACGAGGGAGTGCGGCGCGCTTCGGATCCCGGAGGACTGCTGCACCATCTTTTTGGTGCTCGCACGCGGGCGTTAACCGGCGAATTGTCGACATCTGCGACGCGTGGCTACCTTTCCGGAGTTCTCATCGGCCACGAGATCCGGTCCGACCTGCCCGATGCGGGTGCTCCGGTGTACATCTCTGGCGACGAGTCACTGAGCGAGCTGTATCTGCGGGCACTGCAACTCGTTGGCATCTCTGGGCACCGGGCGGCACCGGATCTGGCCGCGACGGGGCTTTTCCGTTTGAAGCAGGCAATCGACCAGGAGCGTATGCCATGAACCTCGTCGCCGACCGGCTGGCACGGTGTCCATTCGTGGCCATCCTGCGGGGCATAGCGCCGGCCGAAGTCGACGGCGTGAGCGACGTTCTGGTCGAGCTGGGCTTCGAGATCATCGAGATACCACTGAACTCCCCCGAGCCATTGGTGAGCCTGGAGCGGCTCGCGCGGCGTGTACACGGGCGCGTCCTGGTCGGCGCCGGGACGGTGCTTGGCGAAGCCGACGTGAGCGCCATTGCCCAGGCCGGTGGTCGCCTCGTCGTGATGCCGCACGCCAGCGCGCCAATCGTTCGAGAAGCAAAGCGACGCAGCCTGGCCGTGATTCCCGGCTTCTCTACACCTACGGAAGCCTTCGCCATGATCGATGCCGGGGCGGATGCGCTCAAGCTGTTTCCTGCGGACGGAAGCTCGCCGGCTGCTCTCCGATCAATGCGCGCAGTGCTGCCGCACGGCTTACCGATCCTGCCCGTCGGGGGCATAGACGAGAGAAGCCTTTCGCCCTGGCTGAAGGCCGGCGCCGCCGGGTTCGGCATCGGATCGGCACTCTATAAGCCGGGAGATACGGCGCGAGAGGTACTCGCTCGGGGACGTTCTCTGCTGGATGCGTGGAACGATCTGTCGAAGGGTTGAACAGCGTCGAGCCCAGCCGCACGCTCGGCGGCATCGACTTGCGGCATGGCGGGCGACTGGTCCACCGGAGTCCAGGCTGGCGTCGGGCGCGGCAGCCGGGTCAAAGACTCCAGCACTTGTCAACCGCCGGCCGCTCGCGGTCACGCGAAGCTCTGCGAGTCCGCACCCCCTGCTACATCGCAGAGTTGGCCGTTGGAACGCCGTACTGCCTCCGCGCCAGTGCACGACCGTCGGCGAGGAACAGGTGGCAGTGCTCCGCGGGCACGCCGATCGTCAGGTCGTCGCGTGCCCTGAGGCGCGCATCCCCCGCGCTGCGCACGGTAAGGCGCCACTGCTCCGGCAGTTCTGCATGCAGCAAGTGGCTTTCGCCGAGTTGCTCCACCACGAAGCACCGGCCATTGAGCGTCGCGCCGTCCGGCGGTGCGCGCCCTTCGAGCAGATGCTCCGGCCGAATTCCCAGGGTGACCGGATCGCCTGGGCGCAGTCCGTCAGCAGCTGTCGGCGCGCGAAGCTTCTCGCCTGCGGGCAGCCGCACCAGCACGCCCAGCGCATCGGCGCTTTCCACCGTGCAATCGATGAAGTTCATCTGCGGCGAGCCGATGAAGCCGGCGACGAAGCGGTTGGCGGGCTGGTGATACAACTCGAGCGGCGCCCCGACCTGCTCGACTCGTCCGTCGCGCAGAACCACGATCCGGTCCGCCAGCGTCATTGCCTCGACCTGGTCGTGCGTCACGTAGACCATCGTCGCGCCGATGGCGTCATGGAGCCTGGCAATCTCGATGCGCATCTGCACGCGCAGCGCGGCGTCCAGGTTCGACAGGGGCTCGTCGAACAGGAACACTTTCGGGTCGCGCACGATCGCACGCCCGATCGCCACGCGCTGGCGCTGGCCGCCGGACAGCTCCTTCGGCAGCCGGCCGAGCAGCGGCGTCAGCTCAAGGATCTCCGCAGCGCGGCGCACGCGCTCGTCGATCTCCTTCCTCGAGTGCTTGCTCAGCTCCAGGCCGAAGGCCATGTTGTCGTAGACCTTCATGTGCGGATACAGCGCGTAGCTCTGGAACACCATCGCGATGCCGCGGTCTTTCGGCTTGCGGTCATTGACAAGCTCGCCGTCGATGCGCAGCTCGCCGCGGGTGATGTCCTCCAGGCCGGCGATCAGCCGCAACAGCGTCGACTTGCCGCAGCCCGATGGGCCAACACAGACGACGAACTCCCTGTCGCGCAGGTGCAGGCTCACGTCGCGGAGCACCTCGACTCTGCCAAAAGTCTTGCAGACGTTCCTGAGGACGACTTCAGCCATGAGGGGCTCCGTTCATCCCTTGACTGCGCCTGCAGTCAGCCCGGCGACGATCCTGCGCTGGAAGACCAGAACGAGAACGATCAGCGGCACGGTGACGATCACGCTCGCCGCCATCAGGTTTCCCCAAGGCAGTTCCTCGGCGCTGGCTCCGGTGATCAGCGCGATGGCCACCGGGACGGTGCGCTGTTCGTTGGTCAGCGTGAAGGTCAGCGCAAAAAGGAACTCGTTCCACGCCGCGATGAACGCGAGCAGTCCAGTGGTGACCAGAGCCGGCCCCAGGAGCGGCATGAACACCCGGCGGACGATCACCCAGTCGCTGGCGCCGTCGACGACCGCAGCCTCCTCGAGTTCCTTAGGCAGCTCGCGCATGAACGTCGTCAGCACCCATACGGTGAAGGGCAGCGTCAGGATCATGTTCGACAGCATCAGCCCGGGCAGGGCGTTGTACAGGCCGAGCGCGCGGACCAGCTCGAACATCCCGGAAAGCACGGCGACCTGCGGGAACATCGACACCGACAGAATCGTGAACAGCAGCAGGCCTCGGCCGCGGAAGCTGACGCGCGCCAGGGCGTAGGCGGCGGTCACGCCGAGGAACAGGGAGGCGATCACGACCGCCGTGGCCACCACGATCGAATTGGCGATGTTGCGCGCGAACGGCTGCTCGGTGAACGTGGTGACGTAGTTGTCCACCGCGAACCCGGCAGGCACGATCGACGTCGAGAAGATCGCACTGCCCGAACGGAACGACGTGATCACCGCGTAGTAGAACGGGAACACCGAATAGAACACGATCAGCGCGACCAGCAGGGTCAGCCCCGCCTGCTTCAGCAGCCGCTCCGCCTTCATCAGGCCCGCCTGCCTGCCAGGTCCACGCGGCCCGCCATCAAGGTGATCACCGTCAGTACCGCGATCACCAGGAACAGCAGCGTCGAGGCCGCCGAGCCGACTCCGACCTCCTGGAAATCGACCAGTTGCTGGCGCGCATAGACCGACATCGACATGGTGTCGCGCGAGTTCGCCGTGATCACGTAGATCAGGTCGAACACGCGCAACGCGTCGAGCCCGCGGAAGACGACCGCGACGATCAGCGCCGGCCTGATCAGCGGCAGCGTCACCCTGAAGAAGACACGCACCGCGCTCACGCCGTCGATGCGCGCAGCCTCGTAGCAGTCGACAGGGATCATCTGCAGCCCGGCCAGCAGCAGCAGCGCCATGAACGGCGTGGTCTTCCACACATCGACCATCACCACGGCCCACATCGCGGTGGCGGGATCCGCGGTCCACGCCACCGGCGTGTCGATGATGCCGAGCGTCATCAGCATCGCGTTGATCACGCCGAACTGGTCGTTCAGCATCCAGCTCCACATCTTCGCCGAAACAATGGTCGGGATCGCCCAGGGAATCAGCACCGCGGCGCGCACGAGGCCCCGGCCGGCAAAGGCGCTGTGCAGCACCAGAGCGACGATCATGCCAAGCACTGTTTCCAGCGTGACGGAGACGGCCGCGAACCACAGCGTGTTGTAGACCGCGAGCCACCAGTCGCCGTCGGCCAGCAGGCCGAACCACTCGCCGTCATAGCGGGCCAGATAGTTGTCGAAACCGATGAACCGCCAGTCGCCTATTGCCGACAGATTCGCGTCGGTGAAGCCGAACCAGATCGTGCGTGCCAGCGGCCAGGCCGCCACCAGCAGGAGCACGATCAGCATCGGCGACAGGAAGATCCACGCGGCGCGAACGCGCTCGCGCGTGATCTGCGACGGCGCGCTCATCGTTGCTTCACGCTGTCCGGGCGGTTCTGCCGCCGGTGGCGATTCTTCTTCATCCGCGTACGTCCGGCATGGCCGTCGTTCGACGGGCGGGCCCCGCCCGTGTCACCAGCCCGAGCGCCTGATCCGCTTCAAGTCGCGTTCGAGCCCGGCGAGCGCTGCCGGCGCCTTGACCTTGCCGCTCAGCACGGAATGTACGGCCTGCCAGGACGCCGTCGAAACCTTGTTGTAACTGGCACCGGTCACTCGCGAAGGACGCGCCACCGCATGGGTGAACGTGTCATACAGGCTGCCGAAGAAGGGCGCGGCCTCGAGCACGTCCGGATCCTTGTACAGCGCAGCGATGGTCGGGTTGTACGAGCCCTGGACTGCGCGGCGCTTCTGCTCGGCGCGCGAGGTCAGGTACAGCACCAGGTCCGCCGCCTGCGCCGGGTGCCTCGAGTACTTGCTGACGGCCAGCTGCCAGCCGCCCAGCGTGCCGGTGTTCTTGCCGGCGGGACCGCCCCTGGGCAGCGCCGCGATCCCGATGCGGCCCTTGACCGGGCTGTCCTCGCTGTTGCCGAGAGACCAGGCATACGGCCAGTTGCGCATGAACACCGCATGGCCCGACTGGAACACGCCGCGCGCTTCCTCCTCGCTGTAGTTGAGCACGCCATCGGGAGAAATCGTGCCGACCCAGCCGGCCGCGAGTGTCAGCGCCTGCGCTGCCTTCGGGTTGTTGACCGTGATTCGGCCCTTCGCATCGACGATCGACCCGCCGCCGAACGCGTCGATCCACTCGAGCGCATTGCAGGTCAGTCCTTCGTACGCTTTGCCCTGCCAGACGAAGCCCCACATCCTGTCGTTGCCTGCCTTGCGCTCGGCGTCCATGATCCGCTTTGCCGTGGCGGTCAGCTCCTGCCAAGTGGCGGGTGGCGTCGCGCCATACTTGTCGAGCAGGTCGCGGCGGTAGTACAGCACGCCGGCGTCGATGAACCACGGCAGGGCAACCAGCCGCCCGTCGACGGTGTTGTTCTCGATGATCGTCGCGAAGTGTTCGGCTTGCGCGTTTCCCGCATAGGGTTTCAGATCGATGAAGTGCGCGCCGAGGATGCCGGGCCAGATCACGTCGACCTGGAACACGTCGATGTCATCCGCACCGGCGGCCAGCAGTTGCTGATACAGGGCCAGGCGCTCGGAGGTCGAACTTGGCGTCGAAACGATCTTGACCTCGACGCCGCTCTTCTTCGACCACTCCTGCACGGCCTCCGTGCAGAAGCGCAGTTCCCGGCCGACGGCGCCGCACGAGATCGAGATCTCCTCCGCCCAGGCGCCGTCGTGCAGGCCCGTCAGCGCGGCCAGGGCGATTGCCGCCGCCAGAGATCGGTATCCGGCATCGCGCCGCGCAGAGGCGCACTGCTGCATGCATTTCTCCTGCGTCTTAATCGTTTTGGCGGGCAGACGATTGATCGGGCTTTGCTCCAGGGAAGCGATCGTCACTGCCACGCTCTCG
>JAHEDN010000180.1 GCA_024641225.1 Burkholderiales bacterium
CACCCGGCGGTCGTCCTTGGCGACCACGATGAGCAGCCCGTCGCCGACCTCGGCGCGGCCGATCTTCCACGCGTCGCCGATGCGCTGCGCGAAATCCGAGATCGGCTCGGGCTGCGTGCTGCCGACCATCACGATGGCGATCTGCGTGCCGCGCGCGGTCTCGAAGGCGTCCAGCTTGCCTTCGAGCACTTGGCGCTGGCCGGCATCGAGCGTGCCGGTGGTGTCGGTGACGCGCGCCAGCGGCGGCACCGCGAGCGTGCCATCGGGCAACCGCGCGTCCGCCGCCAGCAGTGCCGCCGGCAGCAGCAGGACGGCAAACAGCAGCCAGCGACCAGCGCGCGCGATCATTGCCGGCGCGGAACCAGGGACGTTCAACCCGCTACTTCTTCGAACCGAAGTCCACCGTCGGCGCCTTCTGGACCGCGGCTTCGTTCTCGACCGTGAACTGCGCCTTCTGCTTGTAGCCGAACACCATCGCGGTGAGGTTGACCGGGAACTGCCGCACCAGCACGTTGTAGTCCTGCGTGGCCTTGATGAAGCGGTTGCGCGCCACGGTGATGCGGTTCTCGGTGCCTTCGAGCTGCGTGCGCAGGTCCTGGAAGCCCTGGTTGGCCTTGAGGTTCGGATAGTTCTCGACCACCGCCATCAGCCGCGACAGCGCCGAGGACAGTTCGCCCTGCGCCTGCTGGAATCGGGCCATCGCCGCCGGATCGTTGACCAGTTCCGGCGTGGCCTGGATCGAGGTTGCCTTGGCGCGCGCCTCGATCACCTGCGTGAGCGTGCCACGCTCGAAATCGGCTTCGCCCTTGACCGTCTCGACGATGTTCGGGATCAGGTCGGCGCGCCGCTGGTACTGGCTGATCACCTCGGCCCAGGCGCCCTTGACCGCCTCGTCCTTGCTCTGGATCTCGTTGTAGCCGCAGCCGGCCAGCACGCTGGCGACCAGCGCCACCAGCAGGGTTCGGAACAGGGTCATCTTCTCTTCTCCTTGAGTGTCTGGAACGCGGAAACCGGGGACCAAATCGATCGCGACATCAGGCCGGCGCACGGATTACGGCGGCGGGCTCCACATCGCAGCGGCGCCGCAGCGCCTCGTGGTAACGCTGCCAGGCCGCCGCGGCTGTGGCGGAGCGGCCGGCAAGCTCCAGCTGAACCAGCAGCGCGCGCAGGCGCCGGCCACCGCCACTGCGCTCTTCTTCGGCGTGGCCCGTTCGCGCCACCGCGCCGATCAAATGGTTGATCTCGGCGACCTGCGCCAGCTCCGGCGGCACATACCCGGCGTTCTTCAGCAGCCGGCAGGCGACACGCAGATCTTCCGGTACCAACGGATCGCCGTCTAGGTCCAGCGGCTTGCCGGCGCCGGGCAGGTTGTCGAACTCGCCGCGCGCGATTGCCGCTTCGATGCGTCGCTCGACCAGCGCGTCGAGGCTGAAGCTCCGGGATACGTTCATGGACTCAATGCTACCGGCCCCGACCCCCTACAATCGCCGCCGTGCAGGCCCGCTCAGATTCCAACGTCGAACTCCGCAAGGCACTCGGCCAGTTCGCCACCGGCGTGACGGTCGTGACGACGCGCGCCGCCGATGGCTCGCCGGTCGGCCTGACCGTGAACTCGTTCACGTCGGTGTCGCTCGATCCGCCGCTGCTGCTTTGGTGCCTCGGGCGGAGCTCGATGAATTTCGACGTCTTCCGGCTTGCGGAACAGCAGCTCATCAACGTGCTGGCTGCCGACCAGATCGACGTCGCCCAGCGCTTCGCCACGCGCGGCGCGGAGCGATTCGCCGGAGTGCCCTGGAACCCGACCGACACCGGGCTGCCACGGCTGGACGGCTGCGCCGCGTGGATCGAGTGCGGGGTCCGCAGCCGCTACGAGGAAGGCGACCATCTGATCCTGGTCTGCCGCATCGAGTCGTTCGAGGTCCTTCGCGGCAAGCCGCTGATCTTCCACGACAGCCGCTACGTGACCGAACTCACCGAAACCCCGCTGCCGCGCGGGTTGCGCTCGCCGCTGGGCTGACCCCCGCATCCCGCACGCGCTCCCGTGATCGGTCCGCGCGACATCACTTGGCCGGCGCAGCCCGACGGCTGGCAAGGTGGATGCCGCCGATGATCAGCAGCAGCGCGGCCAGGTGATACAACCGAGGCGAATCGGCCAGCAGCCACATCGACAGGACGGCGGCGAACACGGGCGTCAGGTTGGCGAAGTACACCGGGATCACGGCGCCGACGCGACGCACGCCGAGGTCCCAGCACCAGTAGGCAAGCAGCGACGGGAACACCGCCATGTAGACCATCGCGGTCGCCACGCCGCCGCTCCACGTGATGCGCGCCGGAGAGAGCGCGGCCTCGAGCAGCGCAAACGGCGCGATGGCGCAGATGCCGATCATGATCTGCACCAGCAGCAGCGGCGCGAACGGCAGGTCGGGGCGGTGCTTGCGCAGCAACCACGTGTACAGCGTCCAGGTGAGATTGGCGACCAGCATGATCAGGTCGCCCGGAACGAAGCGCAGCTGCGCGAGGTTGGCGGGGTCGCCGCGCACCATCACCAGCACGACGCCGGAGACCGACAGCGCCGCGCCGAGCCACTGCGCCGGCCGCGCCCGCTCGCTGAAGAGCACCGCGCCGAGAGCCAGGATGAACACCGGCGAACTGGAGGCGATCAGGCTGGTCGCCATCGGCGTCGAAGTCTGCAGCGCCAGGTATTGCAGCGTGTTGTAGGCGCCGACGCCGAGCGGGCCGATGAGCAGCAGGATGCGCCAGTGGCGCGCGAACGCCGCGCGATGCCGGATCACGCCGCGCCAGGCGAACGGCAGCAGCAGCACGAACGCGATTACCCACCGCGCCAGCGACAGCGCCACCGGAGGTACATCACCGACGAGCAGACGTGCCGCCACCGCATTGCCGGCCCAGAACAGCGGCGGCAGCGTGAGCAGCGCGGCGGTGCCGGGGTCCAGCCGCATGAGTTCAGCCGCGGCTCTTGACGGCTGTGGCCGTCGAAGCGACCGATCGCGAAGCGACGTATGGCAGAGGCAGCGGCATGTCCTGAAGGCGAAAGCCGGCGGCGGTTGCGACGCCACCGCCGGGAACGAGCGCGAGCCCCCGTCGGGTGCGTCGGCGCTTGCGGTTGCCGGGGAGCATAGCGGCGCGCCAGAATGACGGGCGATGAAACGGCTGTGGGACATTTCGCCGAGCGTGGCACCGGGCTTTCCGGTCTTTCCGGGCGACAGCGCGTTCGTGCAGCGCTGGACCTGGCAAATCGGAGCAGACTGTCCGGTGAACGTATCGGAGGTCACGATGTCGCCGCACACCGGCAGTCATGCCGACGCACCGCTCCACTATGACCCGCACGGCGCGTCGATCGGCGAGGTACCGATCGACACCTACATCGGCGCCTGCCGGGTGATCCACGTCATCGGTTGCGGCGCGCTCGTGCCGGCCGATCAACTCGCGCCGCATCTGCGCGGCACGCCGCCGCGGGTGCTGCTGCGCACCTACGAACGGGCGCCCGGCGGCTGGGACTCGGCCTTCACCGCGATCGCGCCGGAAGCCATCGACCTGCTGCACGAGCGCGGCGTGAAGCTGGTTGGCATCGACACGCCATCGCTCGACCCGGAGCGCAGCAACGCGCTCGACAGCCACCAGCGCGTGCGAGCCCACGGCATGGCAGTCCTCGAAGGGCTGGTGCTAGACGAGGTGCCGTCGGGCGACTACGAACTGATTGCGTTGCCGCTGAAGTGGCGCGGGCTCGACGCGAGCCCGGTGCGCGCGGTGCTGCGCAGGCCATGACGCCATGTCCCTGACCCGGGCCGGCTGCCTCGCGCTGGACGCCAACGATCCGCTGGCACAGCACCGCAGTGCGTTCGCGCTCCCCGACGGCATCGTCTATCTCGACGGCAACTCGCTCGGCGCGCTGCCGGTGACAACCGCCGCGCGCGTTCGCGAGGTGATCGAGGACGAATGGGGGCGCGGCCTGATCGGGTCATGGAACGACGCAGGCTGGATCGATGCGTCGAGGCGCGCAGGCAGCAAGATCGCACGGCTGATCGGCGCTGCGGACGACGAGGTGATCTGCGCCGACTCCACGTCGGTCAACCTGTTCAAGGTGCTGGCCGCGGCATTGCGGCTGGAGCAGAGACGGCCACCGGTCACGGAGCATGTCCGCGACGTGATCCTGTCGGAGCGCGGCAGCTTTCCCACCGACCTGTACGTCGCACAGGCCATCGCCGAGATCTCCGGTGGCCGGTGCCGGCTGGTGACGGTGTCGGCCGACGACATCGCCTATCACATCGACGACGGCACGGCGGTGCTGCTGCTCACGCACGTGGACTACCGCAGCGGGCGGATGCACGACATGCGGGAACTGACGCGGCGCGCACATTTCGCCGGCGCGCTCACGGTGTGGGACCTGGCGCATTCGGCCGGTGCGCTGCCGGTCGATCTGGCCGAAGCCGGCGCGGACTTCGCGGTCGGCTGCGGTTACAAGTACCTCAACGGGGGGCCCGGCGCGCCGGCCTTCGTGTTCGTCGCGCGCCGGCACCTGCACGCGATGGCGGACGACCGCTTCGCGCAGCCGCTGGCCGGGTGGTTCGGGCACCGCGCACCGTTCGAGTTCTCGCCCGAATACGAACCGGCCGCCGGCATCGACCGATTCGGCGTCGGCACTCCCTCGATCATCGCGCTCGCCGCTCTCGAATGCGGCGTCGACACGGTGCTGGCCGCCGGCATCGATGCCCTGCGATCCAAGAGCGTGCAACTGACGCAGTTGTTCATAGATCTCGTCGACAACCGCTGCGCGAACCTTGGACTCGGGCTGGCTTCGCCGCGCGAGGCGGCCCGTCGCGGCAGCCAGGTCTGCTACGCGCACGACCACGCCTCGCCGGTGATGCAGGCGCTGATCGGGCGCGGCGTGGTCGGCGACTATCGCCCCGGCCAGGCCGGCGAACCGGGCATCCTGCGCTTCGGCTTCGCGCCCCTTTACCTGCGCTTCGCCGATGTCTGGGATGCAGTCGAGGCGCTGCGCGACATCCTCGCCACGCGCGCCTGGGACCGGCCAAAGTTCATTGAACGCCGCGCAGTGACGTAGGCGGCGGCGACCCGCTGCACCGTTACGCCGGCGGCGGCGCGGTGGCCTTGAACGACGGTCTCGCCTCGAGGTCGCGCACGAGCCGCGCCAGGCCGGGAAACCGCGCGGCGTCGAAGAACTGCGGCGCGCGCGTCGTGACGAATCCGAGATGGCAGGCAATCGCGATGTCAGCCAGCGTCACGCTCTCGCCGCACAGCCAGGGCCGGTTGCCGAGGCGCTTCTCCAGCGCCGTCAGCCCGGCGTCGACCTTGCCGCGCTGCCGCTCGAGCCAGGCGCGGCTGCGGCTGGCCTCGTCGTGGAAGCGTCCCTCGTAGAGACTCGCCGCCACCGCATCCATCACGCCGTCGGCGATCGCCTCGAGCTGGCGGACTTCGAGCCTGCGCTCAGGGTCGGCCGGAATGAAGCGTGGATCGGGATAGCGCTCGTCCAGGTAGTCGGCGATCACCGCCGAGCTGATCAGCACGCGGCCGTCGTCGAGAACGAGCGTCGGCACCTTGCCGATCGGATTGACCTTCTGCAACTCATTCGGCTCCCACAGGTTGAGCACCTCGACCTCGTGCGGGACCTGCTTTTCGATCAGCAGCACGCGCACCTTGCGCGAGAACGAACTGGTGGGGGAGATATGGAGCTTCATGGGGTCCGTGAGCGGTGACCGGTGATCTGCGTGTGACCGGTTGCAGGTTGACCCGAGGCCGTGCCGGAGACGGCAGCCTCGGCAGGACCTGCAAGCCTCGCGTTCAGGCGATGCGGTTGAACCATAGCAGCGACATTCCTGCTGCGAGCAGCGACAGCACCGCCGCGGCCGCCGCGAACAGCGCGGTGACCTCGGTCTGCCTCTTCTCGAACACCAGTCGCGAGTTGAGCGTTTCGTACACCTTTTTCAGGTCCACGGCGCTGC
>JAHEDN010000181.1:0-2459 GCA_024641225.1 Burkholderiales bacterium
CTTTCGTGGCGAGCGCGCCGCCGGCCGCGCCGTCCACGCCAGGTCCGGCAATTGCATCGACTGCAGCACCCGTGCCGGCCGCGGCGCCGGTCGAGCGGGGGGTTCCCTCGCTCGGCGAGGCACCGCCGGCGCCACCGGAGGCGGCGCCGTTCGATCTGGCGGCCGGATTCGAGTCCCTCGTCGGCGCCGAGAACGCGGCGTGGCGCGAGCTTGCTCGCGCCTGGGACATCGATCTTGGCGCGGGCGACGCATGCGTTGCCGCCAGGGGGCATCAGATCCAGTGCTACCGCAGCAGCAAGAGCACGCTCGCCCTGATCCGGCAACTGGACCGCCCGGGCGTCCTGACGCTGCGCGACGGTTACAACCGCGCCGCCTACGCGATGCTGAGCGGTCTTTCGGACGACAGCGCGACGCTGGTTGTCGACGGCGCCACGCGTTCCGTGCCGCTGCTCGCGCTTGCCGATTACTGGCGCGGCGAGTACTCGACCTTCTGGCGTGCGCCGCCCGACTATTCCGGTGCGATCGTCGATCGCCGCTCCGGTCCGACCGCGAGGTGGCTGGCGCTGCAACTGGCCGCGGCGCGCGGCGACACGCGGCCCGTCGGGCCGCAGTTTGACGATGCGACGCTGAAAGGATGGATCCACACGTTCCAGCTGACGCAGGGCCTGGCGTCCGACGGCGTGGCCGGCCCGATTACGCTGATGCAGCTGAACCGCGTGGTCGGCATCGACGAGCCGCGCCTGGAGACGGGGAGATAGCCGCGTGTCGCTGATCCTCGACGCCCTGCGCCGGGCAGATTCCGAACGCGAGCGCGGCGCGGTCCCTGGGTTGCATGCGCAGCCGGTGCCGGCGGCTTCGCCCGTGCCGGCGCCGCGTGAGCGTCAGGCGCCATGGGTATGGGTCGCCGCTGCCATGGTCGTGGGACTGGTTGCCGCGCTGGCCTGGTTCATCACCGCACGCCAGACGCCGCCGGCAGCAGTGACGGCAACCGCGCGACGGGCGGTGCCCACGGCGCCCGCTGCGACTGCGCAAGTACCGGTGATTACGGCTGCTCCGGCGCTGCCACCGCCACCGCCACACGCCGAATCGCCCGAGCCGAAACCGGTAGCCGAGCCTGCGCCCTGGCCGACGCAAGACAGTAGCCGCAAGGCGCCAGGCGCGGAGGCCTCTGCGGCGGCTGCAACGGCGCCGGCAGCGCCGCGGACCGAGACTAGGGCGATGCCGACAACGAACGCCGTGTCGGCCGAGGCGCCGATGACGCCGCGCGAGCAACTGCCTGAGAACGTCCGCTCGCAACTGCCGCCGCTGGCGGTTGGCGGATCGATCTATTCGTCGAGCGCGGCCGACCGCTCGCTGATCGTCGACGGCCGCATCCTGCGCGAGAACGACCGGTTGAACGCGGACCTGACACTCGAGCAGATCCGTCCGAAGTCGGCCGTGTTCCGGTTCAGGGGCTACCGCTTCGAGGTCGGCTTCTAGCGGCGCGCGCGGCCGGCGTCGCATCTTGTGCAGGCGTGTGCGGCAACCCCCGGGTACAGGCAACCGCCATGTCGAACATTGCTCGTCCAGTGCAAGACAGCAGCGACGAGGAGCGCCTCATCGAGCGCTGCGCCGAGGAGTCGCTGCGCCTGCTGGTGGCCAACCTGACGCCGCGAGGCATCCTTGCCGCGCGGCGCAGCCCCGAGGCCGAGGCGCGCGCCTACACGCGCATCTTCGGCCGCGATGCCGGCGTCTGCGCGCTGGCGATGGCCGGCAGCGGCGTGGCTTCGCTCGAGGACGGCGCCGTGGCGAGCCTCGACTCGCTGGCGAAGCTGCAGGCGCCCAATGGCCAGATCCCGAAGTATGTCGATCCGGAGGGCAGCGACGCCGACTTCTGGTACCTCGGCTGCATCGACGCGACGCTGTGGTGGCTGATCGCGGTCGACCACGTGCGGCGCGGGAGTTCGAAGGATGGCATGCGAACGCGATGGCAGCCGGCCGTCGACCGGGCAGTCCAGTGGTTGCTGGCGCAGGAGCACCAGCGTTTCTTTCTGCTGCAGCAGAACGAGGCGAGCGACTGGGCCGACATCATGCCGCGCTCGGGTTTCGTGCTGTACACCAATGCCCTCTGGTATCGGGTCAAGCAGCGCTTCGGCCTGCCGAACCTCGACGAGACGCGGCATCATTTCAACCACCTGTTCCACCCGTTCAGCCGCGACCTGCCCGAATACCGCCGCTCGCGGCTGCTGCGGCACTACGCGGTGCGCGGTCAGCGCGACCCGGGGCTGTATCTCAGCTTCGTGAATCTGTCGTTCGCGGGCGACGAGGGCGACGTGTTCGGCAACCTTCTGGCGATCCTGTGCGGTCTTGCGGGCGACGCGCGTGCCAACGAGATCTGCAAGACGCTGCTGGCCGCGGGCGTGGCCGATCCCTATCCGATCCGCGTCGTCACGCGGCCGATCACGAAGGAGCACGAGCTG
>JAHEDN010000181.1:2469-5981 GCA_024641225.1 Burkholderiales bacterium
GGCGCGCCATCAGCAGAATCGGCCGCACCAGTATCACAACGGTGGCATCTGGCTGTTTGTCGGCGGCTTCTGGGTGCTCGCGCTGGCCACGCTGGGCAACCGGGAACTCGCCCGTGCCGAACTCGCCAGGCTGGCGCACGCCAACAGCCTCGATGGCTGGCGCTTCACCGAGTGGTTCCACGGCAGGACACTCGAGCCGATGGGAATGGCCGGGCAGAGCTGGAACGCTGCCGCGTTCCTGCTCGCGAAGCAGATGCTCGATGGGGGCGGCGCTGCGCTGTAGACGCGTTCGATGCCGATTTCAGGTCGGCATCGCGCCGATGCGCCAGCCGAACCACGCGGCCGTGATGGCGAGCGTAACCAGTGTGACCGGCAGGCCGGTGCGCAGGTGGCGGCGCCAGTCGATCGCGATGCCGTGCCTGCGCGCCGCATCGACCACGATGATGTTCGCGATCGATCCGACGATCAGCAGGTTGCCGGCCAGGGTGCTCGCCAGCGCCAGCATCGGCCCGGAGAGCGGCTCGGTCGCAGCCGGCAACAGAAGCATCACCGCCGGCACGTTCGATACGACGTTCGAAAGGACCAGTGCAGCCGCGAACAGTGGGCCCGGCTCGGTTAGCGCGATGCCATGCGAGGCGAGCGCGGTCATGGCCTGCGCGGTCAGGCCGGTCCGTTCCAGCGCGTGATTGACGACAAACAGCCCGATGAACAGGATCAGCAGTTCCCAATCCACCAGCCCGAGCATGTCGGTGGAATGCAGTCTGCGGCTCATCAGCAGCAGGCCTGCGCCAGTCAGCGCCGCGACGTCACGCGGCAGATCGGTGCACAGGAAGACGACGATCAGCGTCGCAGCAACCGCTAGCCCCTTGGTGGTCTGCCAGCGGTCGAGCCGAACGAGTCCGGACTCGTTCCGCGCCAGGGTTGCCATATCGAGAGGCTGCGCCGAACGCCATTGACCGCGCGCCTGCCGGAAGAGCAGCGCCCAGAGCGCGGCGAGCCCGAGCAGCACCGGCACGACCGCATCGAGGAAATAGCCGCCGAAGTCAAGTTGCAGCACTTCGCCAATGAGCATGTTCTGCGGATTGCCGATCAGCGTGGCGGCCGAGCCGATGTTGGCGGCGCAGGCCAGCGCGATGAGGAACGGCACCGGATCGAGGCCGCGGCGCAGGCACGCATCGGCAAGCACAGGCGCGATCGCGAGGCAAACGACGTCGTTGCTGAACACGGCCGAAAGCGTGGCTACCCCGACGATCACGGCTCCAAGCAGCGCCTCCGGCCCTAATGGCATCCCGGCGATGCGCCGCGTGACCCAGGTGTAGAAGCCGCCGAGGCGCATCTGCGCCGAGATCACCATGAACGAGAAGAGCAGCAGCAGCGTGGGCAGATGAATCGACGCCGCGGCCTGTGCGGGTGTCAGGTCGCCGCTCGCGATGAGCGCTATGGCTCCCAGCACTGCGACGCCGGTGCGGTCGAGTTGCAGGAACGGCAACCCGCCGAGGATCATGCCCAGATACACAACGGCGAAGATGGCAACGACGGTGGCGGTCATGCGCTCATTCGGGTCTGCTGTACGGGCAACGGCGGATTGTCCGCCAGGCCCGATTGGCCGCAAGCGGCGTAGATTGTGTCCGCATCAGAAACGACAGGCGCAGACTCGCTACGAGGACCTGAAGGAGCACGAAGAATGGAGACGCAGACCGCACTGGTGAGCGCGGGTTCGCAGGGAATCGGCCGCGCCGTCGTCGAGCGACTCTCCGCCGACGGCTTCCACGTCGTCAATCTCGACTTGCGGCGACCGGACGCGCGTGCCGGCAGCGAGACCTTCATCGAAGTCGACCTGTCGCAGCCGCAGGCGACCGCGCAGGCGCTGGCGCAAGTGTCCGGGCAGTTCGACGTCTCGGTGCTGGTGAACAACGTCGGAACGGTCCAGCCGGGGGCGCTGGAGGACGTGACATTCGACGACCTCGACCGGGCCGTGTCGCTGAACCTGCGCTGCACGATCCAGTGCGCGCAGACAGTAGTGCCCGGCATGAAGGCGCGGCGCTACGGTCGCATCATCAACATCTCGAGCCGCGCGGCATTAGGCAAGGAGTTGCGTACCGTCTACGCCGCGACCAAGGCCGGACTGATTGGCATCACGCGTACCTGGGCGCTTGAACTCGCGCGGCAAGGCATTACGGTCAATGCGATCGGTCCGGGGCCCATCGCCACCGCGCTGTTCAAGCGAGCCAATCCCGCCGACAGTCCGCGTACGAAAGCGATCATCGAGGGCGTGCCGGTGGGGCGCCTCGGCGCGCCGGCCGACATTGCACACGCAGTGGCATTCTTCGCCGACGCGCGCGCGGGCTTCGTCACCGGCCAGGTGCTTTACGTGTGCGGCGGCATGACCGCCGGCGTGGCACCGGCCTGAGGCGGGCGCGGCGTCAGCCTGCCGAAGCGGCGGGCAGCGAAAGCAGCTTGCGCGCCTCAGCAGCGGTTGCCGGTCGTCGCCCGTGCTCCGCGCAGAGTTCCGCCACGCGCGCGACGAGCGCGGCGTTCGATGGCGCCAGCGTGTCGCGGTCGAGCCGCACGTTGTCTTCCATGCCGGTGCGGCAGTGGCCGCCAAGCTCGAGCGACCAGCGGGCGAGCGTGAACTGGTCCTTGCCGATGCCAGCCCCTGTCCACGTTGCATCGGGTGCCAGGCGCTTCAGCGTCCGGACGTAGAACTCGAAGACCTCGCGATCGACCGGCATCGCGTTCTTGATGCCCATTACGAACTGCACGTGCAGCGGCGCCTTGATGCGGCCGTCGCGCGCCATCGTCACCGCCTGGAAGATCATCGACAGGTCGAAGGCCTCGACCTCCGGCTTGACGCCGTACTTGATCATCTCTGCGGCCAGCCAGTCGACGAGTTCGGGCGAGTTCTCATAGATTCGGCTGGGAAAGTTCACCGAACCGGTCGCCAGCGAGGCCATGTCCGGCTTAAGCGGCAGCATTCCGCCGCGCTCGTGCCCGGTGCCGGAACGTCCGCCGGTGGAAAATTGGACGATCATGCCCGGGCAATGCTTACGGAGGCCCGCCAGCACCCGCGCAAAGCGCTCCGGGTCCGAACTCGTCGTTTCGTCGTCGTTTCGCACGTGCAGATGCACGAGCGTGGCGCCAGCCTCGAAGGCCTGCTGCGTCGACTCGACCTGCTCGGCAACCGAGACCGGCAGCGCCGGGTTGTCCTTCTTGCGTGGCACCGACCCGGTGATCGCAACGGTGATGATGCACGGTGTCGTCATTGATGGCCTCTTCGTGAACGGGATGTCCGGGGCGAAGCTAGCACTGCGACTCCGGCGCCTGCAACCGCAGCCGTGCGGTGGTGCAGCTCGTCGCGCAGACTCGACCCGCCGCACCAGACTGAAGATCCGGCCTGACCTCGATGACGACGCGGCGCTGCCGGCCTCTGCCCGCCTAAGGCCGAGCACAGAGGACGGTACGAGACTGCCTGCGCAGTGAATCGGAACTGAGCGGCGGGTGTCTCGCCGCGA
>JAHEDN010000182.1 GCA_024641225.1 Burkholderiales bacterium
GCCGATCATCGTCGCGCGGGTCAGCGCGTCCGGGCCGTTGCCGATCAGCGTGGCGCCCTTCACCGGCGCGGTGATGCGGCCGTTTTCGATCAGGTAGGCCTCGGCCATGCTGAACACGAACTTGCCGTTGGTGATGTCGACCTGGCCGCCGCCGAAGTTGCTGGCGTAGATGCCCTTCTTCACCGAGCGGATGATCTCCTCCGGATCCTTGTCGCCGCCGAGCATGCACGTGTTGGTCATCCGTGGCATCGGCAGGTGGGCGAAAGACTCGCGGCGTCCATTGCCGGTCGGCGCCACGCCCATCAGGCGCGCGTTCAGCGTGTCCTGCATGTAGCCGCGCAGGATGCCGTCCTCGATCAGCACCGTGCGCTCGGTCGGCGTGCCCTCGTCGTCGATCGAGAGCGAGCCGCGTCGGTCGGGCAGGGTGCCGTCATCGATCACGGTCACGCCGGGTGAGGCGACGCGCTGTCCGACGCGACCGGCGAACGCGCTCGAGCCCTTGCGGTTGAAGTCGCCTTCCAGCCCGTGTCCGACCGCTTCGTGCAGCAGGATGCCAGGCCAGCCGGGTCCGAGCACGACGCTCATCACACCGGCGGGCGCAGCGCGCGCTGCCAGATTGGCAAGCGCCATGTCGACGGCGGTATCGACATACTGTTTCAGCACGGCATCGTCGAAAAAGGCCAGGTCGACGCGACCTCCACCGCCGGAGAAACCCTGTTCGCGGCGGCCGTTCTCCTCGACGATCACCGTCAGCGAAAGTCGTGACAGCGGCCGCACGTCAGCGGCGAGCAGGCCCTCGGCCTCGCGGTCCTGCCGCGCCACCATCACGACCTCGTAGTCGCCAGCAAGATTGGCCATCACCTGCCTGACTCGCGGGTCGCGCGCACGCGCCATCTGCTCGATGCGTTCGAGCAGCCTGATCTTGTCCGCGGCGGCGAGCGCGGCAACCGGATCGACCGCCGCATACAGAGACGTAGCCCGACGCGGGTTCAGGCACGCCACTTTCGATGCGCCGCCGCCGACGCGCGCGATGGCACGCGCGGTTTCTGCCGCCTCGAGCAGCGCCGCTTCGGAAAGGTCGTCGGAGTAGGCGAATGCGGTCCTGTCGCCGCTGACCGCACGCACGCCGACGCCTTGCTCGATGTCGAAGCTACCGCTCTTGACGATGCCTTCCTCGAGAGCGAACGATTCGCTGCGCAGGTACTGGAAATACAGATCGGCGAAATCGGCGTCGTGCTCGAAGATCAGCCCCAGCGCACGCCGCAGCGCGGCTTCATCGAGCCCATACGGTTCGAGCAGCAACTGGCGGGCGATGGCAAGGTGGTCGATCGGGGCGTCGGCGGGCTTCATCGGGCTTGAGGGCGAAATCGGCGCGCCGGTCCGGAGCACCTGATGGCGGGGAGCGAAGTTTACTTCCCGGCCGAAGGCAGGCGCGGGACCAACCGTAGATAGGGGCGAAGCCCGCCCGCGCAACCACTCCTTCAAGTGGGTCGATCGCCTGAAATCAGCGGTCGAACCAGCAGATGCGGTTCGATTCGAGCGGCACCTTGGCGTGCGGGTGATGCGGCACCAGCCGGGCGGTGAAGTCCGACGCCGGGCGTTGCGTCTCGATTTGGGCGCGGAACATCACGCCATTGACCGCGCCGGGAACCGGTCCGACAGGCTGCATCGAAAACATGGCCTGCGATTCACCCGCGGTAGGTTCCGCGTACAACTGCGCAGCCACGGAGTCGATGGCCAGGTCGCCCAGGTAGACAGGCAGCGAAAAGGTCCAGCCGTCGTCGCCGCGTGCCACTTCCAGCCGGCCGGCATGCACTTCGTGCCAGCGGTGGCGGATCTGCCGCTCCCACTGCCAGAGCGATCGCGCCAGCGTTGCGCCGTCGGCGGCGCGGTGCGCGTAGTCCTCCGCGGCAGGCAGGTAGTAGTCGCGCACGTATTCGAGCAGCATCCGGTTGGTCGAGAACTGCGGCGTGAGCTGCGTCATGCTGGCGCGCAGCCGCGCGATCCACTGCCGCGGCAACCCGCCAACGTCGCGACGGTAGAACTCGGGCACCACTTCGCTCTCGAGCAGGCGATAGAGCAGTTCCGCCTCGCGCTCGTCGTCCTGCGGGCCGCCGATGTCGGCGCTGCCGTTCACTCCCCAGCCGACCTGCGGCGAATATGCCTCGTCCCACCAGCCGTCCTGCTCCGACAGGTTGAGGCCGCCGTTGACGAGCACCTTCATGCCGCTGGTGCCGCATGCCTCCCACGCCCGCCGCGGCGTGTTGATCCAGACGTCGACGCCCTGCACCATGCGCGACGCCAGCGCGATGTCGTAGTCCTCGAGGAACACGGCGCGCGCACGGACGTCTTCGCGGTGCGCGAATGCCGACCATTGCGCGATGTAGCTCTTGCCCAGTTCGTCATGCGCATGTGCCTTGCCGGCAACGATCAGTTGCACCGGGCGCGCGGCATTGCCGAGCAGCCGCGCCAGCCGCTCGGCATCGCGCAGCAGCATCGCCGGCCGCTTGTACTCGGTGAAGCGGCGCGCAAAGCCGAGCGTCAGCGCGTTGGGATCGAGCACGTCGCGGCTGCGCGTCAGCGTCTTGCGGTCGGCGCCGCGCTGGGCCAGCTGGCTTTCCAGCCGCTGACGCGCGTACTGCACGAGGTCGCGCCGTGCCGCTGCCCGCATGTCCCACAGCTGTTCGTCGGGCACGGCGGCGATCCCTTCGCCGAGCCTCTTCGTCTCGCCGAGCCAGCGCTTCTTGCCGCAGGCGTTTGTCCACAACTGGTCGGCGTGCTCCGAATCCCACGATGGCATGTGCACGCCGTTGGTCACATGGCCGATCGGAACCTCGCGCTGCGGCCAGCGCGGATACAGGTCGCCGAAGATGCGCCGGCTCACCTCGCCGTGAAGGCGACTCACCGCGTTGATGCGTCCGCAGGTGCGAGCGGCGAGGAAGGCCATGTTGAACGGCTCGCCCGGATCGCCACGCTGGCGGCCGAGTGCCAGCAGATGCTCCGGCGGCAGGCCCAGGTCGTTCGCGTAATCGCGTCCGTACTGCGCCAGCAGCTCGACGGGGAACGTGTCGAAGGCGGCCGCGACCGGTGTGTGCGTGGTGAACACATTGCCCGCGCGGGTGGCCCACAGCGCGGTCCAGAAGCCGACCTCATGCCGGCGCATGAAGGCGCGCGCGCGCTCGAGCGTCACCAGCGCGGCATGGCCTTCGTTCAGGTGGCAGACGGCGGGATCGAGGCCGAGCAGTTCGAGCAGCCGCCAGCCGCCGATGCCGAGCGCGATCTCCTGGGTCAGGCGGTTTTCCTTCCCGCCGCCGTACAACTGGCCGGTGATACCGCGGTCGGCCGGACTGTTCAGTGGATCGTTGGAGTCGAGCAGGTATAGCGGTACGCGGCCGATCTGCGCCCTCCACACCAGCAGCCGCAATGTGCGACCGGGCAGGTCGACCGGAACGATCAGCCGCTGGCCGTCGTCGCCGCGCACCGCGCTGATCGGCAGCGTGTCCGGGAGGTTGGCGGGATACAGCTCGATCTGACGGCCATGCGCATCGAGCATCTGGCGGAAATACCCTTCCTGGTAGAGGAGGCCGATGCCGACCATCGGCACGCCGAGGTCGCTCGCCGTCTTCAGGTGATCGCCCGAGAGCACGCCGAGGCCACCCGAGTAGACCGGCAGCACCTCGGTGATGCCGAACTCCATGCTGAAGTAGGCGATCGGGCCCTGGAAATGCGCGGGCCGGATGTCCTCCCACGGTGTCCGCGTCTGCAGGTACTCGCGGCATTTGCTGAGAACGTCGTCGAGTTCCTCGAGGAAGCGCGCGTCACCAGCCAGTTCCTGCAGGCGTTTGGCGGGCATCAGCTGCAGTATCAGCCACGGGTTGCGCGTGCGCGTCCACAGGTCGCCGTCGAGCATCTGCCAGAGCGAATCGGTGCCGTGGCACCAGCTCCAGCGCAGATCGAGGCTCAACTCGCCGAGGACGCGGATCGGCTCGGGCAGCTCGCGCAGCAGCGAATGGGTCATGTCGTTTTCAGCCATTGATGTCCGGAATCCGGGTCCTCGCGAACCTGCCGGCCAGGTGTCAGGCGAAGACGCGGTGCGCGAGCGCCGGCAGGCTGGCGCGCACCTGCGCTATGCGCGCAAGGTCGACATCGCCGGTGATCACGCCCGGGCCCTCGTCGATCTGCGCGACGGTTTCGCCCCACGGATCGAACAGCACGCTGTGGCCGAAGGTCGCGCGCCCGTTGACGTGCCGGCCGCCCTGGGCCGGCGCCAGCACGTAGCACAGGTTCTCGATCGCGCGCGCCCGCAACAGCGTGAGCCAGTGCGCGCGACCGGTGGTGGCCGTGAAGGCGGCCGGCACCAGGATCAGGTCCGGCTGGCCGAGCGAACGGTAGAGCTCAGGAAAGCGCAGGTCGTAGCAGACCGAAAGGCCGACCTTCAACCGCGGTCCACCCTCGGGCGCCACTTCGAACGAGCGCATGGACCGGCCCGGCGTGATCGTCCTGGCTTCGTCGTAGGACTCGTCACCGGTGGCGAAGGCAAACAGGTGGATCTTGTCGTAGCGCGCCACACGAGCGCCGTCTGGCCCGTAGACGAGCACCGAGTTCATCACCCGGTCCGGCTGCGGCGCGACCAGGGGCACGGTGCCGCCGACGAGCCAGATCCGGTGCCGCGCCGCCGTTTCGGCGAGGAAGTCCTGGATCGGTCCGCTGCCGTCGGCTTCACGCGCGGCGACCTTGTCGGTCTCGCGCCCCATCAGGCAGAAGTACTCAGGCAACGCGACCAGCCGCGCACCGTGCGCGACCGCATCGCCGATCAGTGCAGCCGCGTCACGCAGATTGGCGGTGACCTCCGGCTTCGACACCATCTGTACGGCGGCGACGCGAATCGTCGACGGCGACGCGGTTGCGGACGGGTTCGACATGGCAGCCAAGCGCACGGTCAGGGAGTGCAAGACGAGCTTACATCAGTGCGTCAACGGTGACGCTCCGTAAAATGAGGAGCTGAATCACAAGGCGGCACAAAGTAGCGGCGAAGGCAAAGTCTTCACCGTGCCCAGGACAATCAACGATGACCGACGAGCCTGTGCGCGCCGGCTGCGCGCGCGCGATGCAACTGTCGCGCTTCGTGGTCCGCGCCCTCGCGGCCGAGACGGGCGCGGGATCAGGCGAAGCGCTGCAGTTGCAGCGGCTGTGTGAGCTTGCCGCCGAACCCTGGTCGGCGGGCCGGCTGCAGGCCGAATTCGAATCGCTCGGAGGAGAGGGCGGCGGCGACGAGGAAGCGCTGGCGCAACGGCTGCGCCGCCTGCGCCGTCGCGTGCTGCTCGGGCTCGCGGCGCGCGACATCGCCGGCGTGGCCGAGCTCGCCGAAGTGGTCGGCACGGTCACCGCCCTGGCCGAACTGGCCGTCGGTGAGGCGTTGCGCCTGCACGCGCCGCTGCTGGCGCACAGGCACGGCGTGCCGCTTGCCGCCGACGGCACGCCGCAGGACCTGCTGGTGGTGGCGATGGGCAAGGGCGGCGGCGGGGAGCTGAACGTCTCGTCCGATCTCGACCTGGTGTTCGTCTACGACGAGGACGGCGAGACCGGCGCGCAAGGCGAATTTACCGAGGCACCGCGGTCGCTCTCCAACCACGAGTTCTTCGAGCGGCTCGGCAAGCGGCTGATCGCCGCGCTGTCGGACGTCACTGCCGAGGGCTTCGTCTTTCGCGTCGACATGCGCCTGCGGCCGCACGGCGACGCCGGGCCGCTCGCCGTTTCCAACGCGATGCTCGAGGAGTACCTGCTGCGTGAAGGCCGCGACTGGGAGCGCTTCGCATGGCTGAAGGGCAGGGTCATTTCCGGCCCGGTGCTCGCCGATGCGGCGGCTTTCGAACGACAGCGGGGCGCACTCGAAGCGCTGGTGCGGCCGTTCGTGTTTCGCAAGTACCTCGACTTCGGCGCGATCGCGTCGCTGCGCGATCTGCAC
>JAHEDN010000183.1 GCA_024641225.1 Burkholderiales bacterium
CGGCGATCCGACCCCACCATTGCGCATACTGCTGCTCACCGACCGAGAGGCGCTGCAGGCGACCGGCCACTGCGTCGGCCGCGGCGCGGCCGCGGGCGGCGGCCTCTTTGTGCCGCTCAAAGTCCGCCGCACTGATGCCGTCCAGGTCCGGCTTGATGTAGACGTCGTCCGCGCCGATCGTGGCCAGCGACTGGGCGACGTTCTGCTCGGTGAGGATGTTCACCATCTGCGCCGAGACGCTCAGCAACGAGCCGATGTCTTCCGGTTTGAGCAGCGGCGAGCCGACGTTGACCACGATGACCACGTCCGCGCTGCAGCGATCGCGCACTTCGCGGATCGGCACATTGTCGACCAGTCCGCCGTCGACCAGCTTGCGGCCCCGGTATTCGAGTGGTGCCAGCAAACCGGGCACCGACATGCTGGCGCGCATCGCCATGGTCAGGCTACCGTCGCGGAACACCACCCGTTCGCCGGTGCCGATGTCGGTGGCGATGATCGACGCCGGAAGCCGCAGGTCCTGAATCTCGCGCTCTCCGAAATTTTCATGGACGAGCGCGTTGAAGAAGAGCTTGATCTTCTGTCCCAGCACTACCCCCGGCGGGAACTGCACGCCGCGGTCGGTTATGCCGGTTTCCGAGCCAGGCAGGAAACGTTGGGACAGGCGCTTGTTTCGATAACTGAGTTCGGAAAACGCCGGGTTGTCCTGGAACATGTCGGCCCAGTTGGCTTCCTCCATGTCCCGGCGCATCTGGGCCGGCGATACGCCAGCAGCCCAGGCTCCGGCAACCAGGGCCCCCATGCTGGTGCCGGCGACGCAGTCGACCGAAATCCGCAGCCTTTCGAGCGTTTCGAGAACGCCGATGTGCGCCGCGCCGCGTGCGCCACCGCCGCCGAGCACCAGACCGACCCGCGGCCGGTCCGCCGCCCGCGCATGGTTGGCCAGTGTCGCGACGGCAACTAGGCCCGCAATGACGCAAGCTCGCAGGATGGTGCGGGCTGATCCATCGCTCGTGGTGGTCCGCGTTTCTGGCTCGTGCCGGTGCACCGGGCGGCGGCCGCACGCAGCGGCGCCGCAACCGGCTTCCAGCGCGAAAGGATCATTCCGCCTCGTCGTCACCGCTCGACAATGCTGAGGCCTCGGACATACCGGGCAGTTGCGGCCGGTCCCGCACCTTGCTGACCATGCACAGGAAACCGAGGGCGCAGTCGTCGGCCGCAGTGAACTGGTGCCAGGTCAGCCGATCGATGGTCACCAGATCGTTTTCCCCTATCGGGTGCGTCTCCACACCGATTCGTACCGTCCCTCGACCGCGCAGGATCAGCACCGCGTGCGTGTGCCGATGGCGCTCCAGCGTCGAATAGCCGCCGGGCGCAATCTCGAAATAGCGCAGTTCGCAGGCCTGGTCCGGCTGCGCGAACAACACCTGTCGCGTGATGTCCCGGAAGGGGGCGCTGCCTTCTTCCTTGTAGCGCAGCCGTTCCACATCGGCCCAACTGAAATCGCCGGAGGCCTGCGTTTTGAAGCGGCGAACGCCGCTCATGCAGCAACCTCGTCGGCTGCTGCCACCGAGTCGACGAAGTCGCGGCAGCGCTCGCCCAGTCGCTCACGCGCGATCAGCAGCGATCCGCCAATCAGCAGCATCGTGTCGACCCCGTATTCCCGCTTGATCTCCGGCACGCGCTCCACCGACATGCCCCCGGCCGGCACCGGCAGCGCCGGGCGCAGTCCGTGCCAGGGTGCGCGACTGTTGTGGGCGATCTCCCGGCAGACGTCGGCTGCGTAGGTAAAGCGGCCGCCGTGGTTGGGAAAGATCACTGCATCGGCGCCAAACAGCCGGAACAGCTTGCCGACCAGGACAGGCGGGGCGATGCGGCCCGCACCGCCGAATGCCGGATGGGCGATGAAGGCCAGCTCGGGATGCTCCCGCTTGAGCGCGTGGAGGGTTGCCACGCCGCAGATCAGGGGCGCGACCAGGACGGCCGCGACACCGTGTGCTCGCGCCAATTCGATCTGGCGCTGCATCTGCGCCTGCGCGCCGTACAGGCTCGGCGCGTACACCGTGTGGCGGCCGAAGGCTGCGTTCGCGTCCTGCACCTCCCGCTGGCATGCGGCGACCCTCTCCGCGAACGGCGCACTGCGCTGGTTGGCCCAGCCGTGGTCGTCCTTGATCACGTCGATTCCCGCCTGCGCGAAGGTGCGGCACAGTTCGGCCAGCTGGCTGACCGTCGACCCGATGGGCTTGAGCGCGGAACAGGTCAGCGGCCGGTTATGAGCAGCGGTCAAACGGCGCAGGCCCTCGATGCCGAGATTCGGTCCGCCAAATGCCTGCGCCAGCGACGGCGGTACCTCGATGTCGACAAGTTCGACGTCGGGCTGCAACGAACAGTTGCCGAACAGCATGTTCATCATCTGCCCGGCGTCCTCGCAGACGCTTTCGACGCTCAGCCCGAGACAGGCGAGGCTGGAGCCGTCGGCCTGAGGCTCGATCCGCTCGACGCGGGCAAGCACGTCGTCGAGGATGCGGCCGTCGCCGACCGCTTCGACCGGCATCTCGATGCTCTGCTCGATCGCGAGCAGCCGGGCGCGGTGGGCGGTCTGGCCGGCCGCGACCCCGAGGCGATAAACGACGTCGATCCGCGGTACCGTCATGCGTGCATTTTACGTAGTGGCGCTGCCACGCCCGGGCCGGAGCCAGTCCGGCGGCAACCGGTCGCTATCATCGATGTGCTTTCGGGGAACCCGTACGTGCAATTTGGCGGCGGGGCGCGGATGGAATGCAAGCCGGTCCAGCGCCCAAGAAGCCGCACTTGCCGGCCGGGGGATTTCCTACCGGTTTTACGAAAGACCGCCGCGAAGATGTCGCGGCGGAACGGGCGACCTTTCAACTTGGTGTAACGGCATGCGGGAAAAAGCTGACCTGATTTTCAAGCGGGTTCGTTCGCAGCATCTTCTGCTCGGGTTGCTGCTTCTGGTTTGCGGCGTCGCGGCCGCGCAGGCACCTGCGCCCGAGCCGGCCACGCTGTACATCCTGAACCGCGAGATCGTGACCATGCGTGGCGTATTCGATGGGGTGACGCCCTCGCAGAGGGTCGAACAAGCCCGTGCCCGTCTGCTTGGCCTTCCGAAATCGGACGTCGACCTTCCGATCAGGAAAGTGACCGCAGAATTCGGCGAGACGCGCGGCGTGCAGTTTTTCCTTGGCGAGCACCTGCTGTTTGGTGTTCTGCAAGGCGATGTCGACGCTGCGGCGCGTCAGAGCTTCGACGCGCTGGTCAAACAGACCGGTGAGCGCCTCGAAGAGGCGCGCGCTGCCTGGCACGAGCTGAATGACCGGCCGCGGATGCTGCGTGGCCTGCTCCATGCCCTGGTCGCCACGCTGCTGTTCGTCCTGCTGGTCTGGGTCGTCTACCGGGGCGGTGGCGCCGGCCTGCGCTCGCTGGAGGGCTGGCGGGACAAGCTCGCGGCAAGACATACGCACGTCGATCTGGGCGAGTTCATCGCGCGGGTCGTCGTCGGCAGCGTTCAGGTGGTGCAATGGCTACTGATCGCCGTGCTTGGCTACGCGTGGCTACGCTATCTCGTCGGCAGCTTCATGGCGACCGCACCGGTGGCGCGCCACCTCGACCACTGGCTGTGGGCGCGGATGGTATGGCTTGTCGACGGTTTGTTCGCGAGCTTGCCGGGACTCGTCACCATCGTCATCGTGCTGGTGATCACGCGGGCGATCGCCGATGCCGTCGGCTACGTGTTCGAGGCGATCCACCAGGGTCGGCTCAGGCTGCCGCTGGTGCATCCGGAGACGACAACCGCCACGCGGCGCATGGTCAGCATCGTGGTCTGGGGGCTTGGCCTGGCCGTCGCCTATCCCTATCTGCCAGGCGCGAGCAGCGATGCGTTCAAGGGGCTTTCGGTGCTGTTCGGTCTGATGTTCACGCTCGGCTCGACCGGTCTGGTCACGCAGGCCATGAGTGGCATGGTGATCATCTATTCGCGGGCGCTGCGCAAAGGCGATTTCGTCGAGCTGAACGACGTGCAGGGCGTAGTCACCGAGGTCGCCACGCTGGCGACCAAGATCGTCAACGTGCGCAACGAGGAAATCACGATTCCGAACTCGGTGCTGATCTCGAGCCCGATCCGCAACTACTCGAAACTGGCGGGCACGCAGGGCACTCTGCTGACTGCGAAGGTGACCATTGGCTACGATGCCCCGTGGCGGCAGGTGCACGCGCTGCTCATCGGAGCGGCGCGCAAGACGCCCGCCGTGCGCTCTACCCCGGTGCCATTCGTGTACCAGCGCGCGCTGTCCGACTTCTATGTCGAATACGAACTATTCGTCAGCATCGACCGGCCGCTGGAGCGCATTCCGATTCTTTCCGCGCTGCATGCCAACATCCAGGACGAGTTCAACGCGCACGGCGTGCAGATCATGTCGCCGCACTTCTTTGCCCAGCCGCCGAGTGCCGTGGTGGTGCCCAAGGAGCAGTGGCACGCACCGCCGGCCCAGTCGCCGTCGTGAAACGGATTACCGTGCCCTGACGCCAGCCCTTTGGTGATCACCGCAACGTTCGGCGCGGCCGGCTGTCCGTACCGGAATCGCAAGTCAGCATCCGCCATTGGGCGCCGTGAGCGTACGCACCGATCCACTTTTCAAGGAGGAAGACAGATGAATGTGAAATGGTTGCTGGCGGCATTTGTCGCCGCAGTGGTCGCTGCGCCGGCGCTGGCGCAGCCGACCGGCACACTGAAGAAGATCGCCGACAGCCGCACGATCACGCTCGGCTATCGCGCTGACGCGGCGCCCTTTTCGTTCACGGGCAGCGACGGGCAGCCGGCCGGCTACTCGGTCGACCTCTGCAAGCGCGTGGTCGCGTCGGTCGAGCGCGTGCTGAACGTGTCGAATCTCGAGGTCAAATGGGTGTCGGTGACGACCGAGAGCCGGATTCCACAGGTTGTCAGCGGCGCGGTCGACCTCGAGTGCGGCGTGACCACGATCACGCTGGGCAGGCAGGAACAGGTCGATTTCTCGAACCAGATCTTCGTCGAGGGCGGCAGCCTGCTGGTGCGCGCCGAAGGCGGGCCGCTGCGCCTGGCGGATCTCGCGGGCAAGACGGTCGGCGTGATGGCGGGTACGACGACCGAGGCGCGGCTGCGCTCGGTGCTGAAGGAGCGGCTGATCGATGCGCGGGTCGTCAACGTCAAGGACGAGCGCGATGGCGTCGCTGCCGTCATCGACAAGCGCATCGACGCCTTTGCGGGCGACCGCATCGTGCTGCTTGGCGCCGGCCTGCGCGGCGGCGGCGGCGACGTGCTCTCGCTGGCGGAGGAGGATTTCTCGTTCGAGCCCTACGGACTGATGATGCGGCGCGATCACGCCTTCCGGCTGGTGGTCAATCGCGCGCTGGCGCAGCTATACGGCGGCAAGGGGATCGTCGAGATCTACGACCGCTGGTTCGGCCGGCTCGGCAAGCCGGGGCCGCTGCTGACGGCGATGTACTACCTGAACGCGTTTTCGGAGTGATTAGATGCCTGCCATGACCCGATACCTGACCGTCCTGCTCGCGCTGTGTGCGGCGCTGCTGTCGGCGGCGTGCGCCAGCGTGGCGGAACCCGCGGCGATCAGCGGCCGCGGCGCCGTGCTGTCGATTCAGGAAACGCAACGCACCTCAACCGCCAGCAGCGTCGTCGGTACGGTCGGCGGCGCGCTGGTCGGCGGCGCGCTCGGCAGCCTGATCGGAGGTGGCACCGGCCAGACCATCGCGACCACGGTCGGCGCCGTCGGCGGCGCGATGGCCGGCAGCGCGATGGCCGACAAGCACGCTGCCGAGAGGGTCTGGGTGGTCAACATCCGCTTCGACGACGGTATCGATCGCGCCGTGACCGTCTCGCAGCGGCCGAACTATCGCCCGGGCGACAGGGTGCGTGTTGACAACGGAGTGGTCAGTCCGCTGGCGGCGAAATA
>JAHEDN010000184.1 GCA_024641225.1 Burkholderiales bacterium
GCCTGACGGAGCGGTACCCGCCGTCGACGGCCAGAGCCGGGCTCAGCCCGTGCGGCCGAGCACCGAGGCGGTGGCCATCAGTTCCTCGAGCAGCGCCATCGATGCGGCGCCGGTGACCGCGAACGGATCGAGCTCGGGCAGCTCCGAGTGCTTGAGCAGAAGCGACGGATTGATCTTCTTCAGGTTGACGTGGCCCATTGTCCAGCCGGAGAAGCGGCGCTGCGCGACCTCTTCGTACTGGAGCAGCATCACCTCGCGGTGGCGCGAGTCGCGCACGATCGTGTTGTACAGGTTGTTGACGGCCGCGCGGCCGCCCTCGAGGACCTGCATGTACACGTCGCCGGCGTAGCAGAGCACGCCGGTGATGCCCAGCGCCGGGTTGTGGGCGTGCGACGAGCGCAGGATCGAATCGACCAGTTCGGAGGTGACCGGCTCGGCGGCGCGGCTGGCATAAAGCAGTCGGACAAGCATCTTGGCTCCCGGGGCTCCTAACCCTTCTTGTTGACCAGCGACAGGAATTCGCGGCGCAGGTTGGCGTCCTTGAGGAACACGCCGCGCATCACGCTGTTGATCATCTTCGAGTCGGTGTCCTTGACGCCGCGCCACTGCATGCAGAAGTGGTCGGCCTCCATCACGATCGCCAGGCCGTCGGGCTGCATCCGTTCGTTCAGCAGGTCGGCCAGGCGCGTGACCGCCTCTTCCTGGATCTGCGGGCGGCTCATCACCCAGTCGCACAGTCGCGCGTACTTCGACAGCCCGATGAGATTCGAGTGCTCGTTCGGCATCACGCCGATCCACACCCGGCCAATGATCGGGCAAAGATGGTGCGAGCAGGCGCTGCGCACGGTGATCGGGCCGACGATCATCAGCTCGTTCAGCCCCTCGACGTTCGGAAACTCGGTCACCGGCGGCGCCGCCGAGTAGCGGCCGCGGAACACCTCGGTCAGGTACATCTTGGCGACCCGGCCTGCGGTATCCCGCGTGTTGTGGTCGTTGTCGGTGTCGATGACCAGGCTGTTCAGCACGTCGAGCAGCTTGCCCTCGACCTCCGACTTGAGCCGGTCGAGCTCGCCCGGTTCGATGAAGCGGGCGATGTTGTCGTTGGCGTGGAAGCGCGTGCGCGCCTTCTGCAGGCGTTCGCGGATCTTGACGGACACCGGCACACCCGGGTCGGGGTCGAGGGCCGGCGTGAGTTCGGGCTTCGGAGTGTTCATCGCGACGTGGCCGTGGATGAGGTTCTGCGCCGATGGTAGACGCAAACGCGGCGGCTCATGTGACGCCTCCACTGGCCGGCCCCTAGACTGCCGGCTTGCACGTAGGGGGCTCCTTGCACGTTGCCGTCCTCGGCGCCGGCGTGATCGGCACGTCGGTCGCCTACTACCTCGGCCGCGCCGGCCACCGCGTGACGGTGCTCGACCGCCAGCCGGGCGTCGGGCTCGAGACCAGCTTTGCCAACGCCGGCGAAGTGTCGCCAGGCTATTCGGCGCCGTGGGCCGGGCCCGGCGTGCCAGTGAAGGCGATCAAGTGGCTGCTGATGCAGCACCGGCCACTGGTGATCTGGCCTCTCGCCGACCGGGCGATGTGGCGCTGGGGCCTGGCGATGCTCGCCAACTGCAATGCGCGTGCCTACGAGACCAACAAGAGCCGGATGCTGCGCCTGGCCGAGTACAGCCGAGACTGCCTGCGCCGGCTGCGCGCAGAGACCGGCATCGCCTACGACGAGCGAACGCAGGGCACGCTGCAGCTGTTTCGCACGCAGAAACAGCTCGACGGCACCGGCGCGGACGTCGAGATCCTGCGCCGCTTCGGCGTGGCCTTCGAGCTGCACGACCGTGACGGCTGCGTCCGCCACGAGCCGGCACTGGCTCGCGTCCGAGACAAGTTCGTCGGCGGGCTGCGCCTGCCCGGCGACGAGACCGGCGACTGCTTCAAGTTCACGCAGCGCCTCGCGGAGATGGCCGCGGCGCTCGGCGTCGAGTTTCGCTACGGCGCGCAGATCGCGCGGCTGTCGGCCGCCTCGGGACGGATCGAGGGCGTCGCCACTTCGTTCGGCGCCGTGACCGCCGATGCCTACGTGCTCGCGCTGGGCAGCTATTCGCCGCTGCTGGCGCGACCGCTCGGGCTCGGCCTGCCCGTCTATCCGGTCAAGGGCTATTCGATCACCGTGCCGATCACCGATGCCGCCGGTGCGCCGGAATCGACGGTCATGGACGAGACGCACAAGGTCGCGGTGACGCGGCTCGGCGATCGCATTCGCGTGGGCGGCACCGCTGAGCTGGCCGGCTACAACCTCAATCCGCGCGAGGCGCGACGGGCGACGCTCGAGCACGTCGTCGCCGATCTGTTTCCCGCCGGTGGCGACGTGGCGCGCGCCGAGTTCTGGACCGGGCTGCGCCCAATGACGCCCGACGGCACCCCGATCGTGGGCCCGACACGCTACTCGAACCTGTTTCTGGCGACCGGCCACGGCACGCTCGGCTGGACGATGGCCGCCGGCACCGGCCGTGTGCTGGCCGATCTCGTCAGCGGTCGAGCGCCGGAGATCGATCTCGACGGGCTGACGCTGGCGCGCTACGGGCGCGGCTGAGCGCCGTCGATCGCCCTATCGCCGCTGGCGCTTCGCAGGTGACGAAAAACGCGCAGCGATCAGCGCATAGAGCGCGCGCAGGCACTGTGCCTGCGCGCCGGCCGGCCGGCCCGGCGCCGCCCACGGGTTCCAGCCGAAGAGATCGAGGTGAATCCATGGCACGCCGGCGGCGACGAACTCCTGCAGGAACAGCGCCGCATTGACGGCCCCGGCCATCGGCCCGTCAGCAACGTTGTTCAGGTCCGCCACGCTGCTCTTCAGGCGCGTCCGGTACGGCTGCCACAACGGCATGCGCCACATCGGGTCGGCCTCGCGCTCGCTCGCCACAAGCAGCTCGGCGGCCAGCCTGTCGTCGTTGACGAACAGCGCCGGCAACTCGGGGCCGAGCGCCACTCGCGCGGCGCCGGTCAGCGTGGCCATGTCGATGAGCAGCGCCGGCTTTTCGCGGCAGGCTTCGTCGAGTGCGTCGGCGAGGATCAGCCGCCCCTCGGCATCGGTGTTGCCGATTTCGACGGTCAGGCCCTTCTTCGACGTAATCACGTCGAGCGGCCGGAAGGCGTTGCCGGCGATCGCGTTCTCCACCGCCGGCACCAGCACGCGCAACCGCACCGGCAGCTTCGACTGCACGATCATCTGCGCCAGGGCGAGTGCGTGCGCGGCGCCACCCATGTCTTTCTTCATCAGTCTCATGCCGTCGGCGGTCTTGATGTCCAGCCCGCCGGAGTCGAAACACACGCCCTTGCCGATCACGGTCACCTTCGGGTGGTGCGCCTCGCCCCACGTGAGATCGATGAGCCGCGGCGCATCGTCGGCCGCGCGGCCGACCGCGTGGATCAGTCCGTAGCCGCCCTTGAGGAGCGCGTCGCCGACGATGACCCGCGAGCGCATCTTGTGTCTGCGCGCCATCTGCAGCGCGGCCCGCGCGAGGGCGGCCGGACCCAGGTCCTGTGCCGGCGTGTTGATCAGGTCGCGCGCCAGCGCCGACGCGTCGACCGCGCGCTGCACTGCCGCGCGATCGGCGTTGCGCGGCCAGGCGAGCACGGCCGGGGCACGCTCGGCCTTGCGGTAGCGGGTGAACTGGTATGCGCCGATGCCCCACGCCAGCGCCAGCCGGTTCGCCGCTTCCGCGCTCAGGCCATCGGCCCGCCAGGCCCCCTCGGGAAGGCGCAGCGGCAGGCTGGCCAGCCGCCAGAGGTCGGTGCTCGAACCATCGTCGGCGAACACGAACAGGGCCATCGGCGGTTCGTCTCCGGGCAACAGCGCCAGTTCGCCGGGCCGTCCCTTGAAGCCGGAGCCCTGCAGCCAGCGCCGATGCGCGGACGGCGCCGCACGCAGCCACGCGGCCACGCCGGCTTCGCGCAGCAGCAGGAGCGCGGCCGCGCCGCGGGAGCTCGTGGTGAAGGCAGCAGAACTCATCGAAAGGTCGATCCGGAAGATGGCGAGGGACGCGCGACGGCCGCGATTGTCCATCAACGCGCCGGCACGCGCTGTCACAAGGTGCCACCAGCTGAGCTACCGTTGCCGACTCAACCCATCTGCCGGAGGCCGACCATGCTGTTTCCCGCCACCCTCGCCGGAAGCCTGCCCAAGCCCGACTGGCTCGCCGAGACACACAAGCTCTGGCCGCAGTGGCGCGCGCAGGGCGCACCGCTCGCGGAGGCCAAGCGCGACGCGACGCTGCTGTGGCTGAAGCTGCAGGAAGACGCGGGACTCGACGTCGTCGGCGACGGCGAGCAGTCGCGGCAGCACTTCGTGCACGGCTTCCTCGAGGCGGTCGACGGCATTGACTTCGAGCACAAGGTCGAGATGGGGATCCGCGCCGACCGCTACAAGGCGATGGTGCCGCAGGTGGTCGGCCCGCTGAAACTGAAGGGCCGCGTCCACGCGACCGAGGCGCGGCTGGCGCGTGCGCACACGAAGAAAAGGCTGAAGTTCACGCTGCCGGGGCCGATGACGATCGTCGACACGGTAGCCGACCGCCACTACGGCGACCGCGTGAAGATGGCGATGGCCTTCGCCGAGCTCCTCAACCAGGAGGCGCGCGCGCTCGAGGCCGACGGCGTCGACGTGGTCCAGTTCGACGAGCCGGCGTTCAACGTCTACATGAAGGAGGCAGCCGGTTGGGGCGTGCAGGCGCTCGAACGCGCCGCCGAGGGACTGCGCTGCACGACGGCCGTGCACATCTGCTACGGCTACGGCATCAAGGCCAACATCGACTGGAAGTCGACGCTCGGCCATGAGTGGCGCCAGTACGAGCAGGTCTTCCCGGCGCTGGCGAAGAGCAAGATCAGGCAGGTCTCGCTCGAATGCGCCAACTCGCACGTGCCGATGGACCTGATGCGGCTGCTCGAAGGCAAGGACGTGCTGGTCGGCGTGATCGACGTGGCGAGCGACACGGTGGAGACGCCGGAGCAGGTCGCCGACACCATCGGCCGCGCGCTTCAGTTCGTGGCGCGCGAGCGGCTCTATGCCTGCACCAACTGCGGCATGGCGCCGATGGGCCGCGACACCGCGGTGAAGAAGCTCGAGGCGCTCGCCGCCGGCGCCGCGCTCGCCCGGGAGCGCTACGCGTAGATAGCCGTTGCGGGTAGTCCCCTCGCTCGGCGCATCGTGCAAAGCTGCGGATCCCGCCAGAACCCCGGCGGGTATCCGTGCCGCCCGATCCTGTCGACGAGGAACCCCGATGCACCGACCTGCCGCCGCCCTTGCCCTCTGTTCCGCCCTCGCCTGCGCGCCCGCGCTCGCGCAGCAGCCCGTGCTGATGTCGGGTGACTGGGCGAAGGCCGCGTGCGACGCGTGGAACCGCGAAGCAACGCTGACCGACCAGCTCGCCGAATCCGGCTGGGCGAAGAACGACAAAGGGCGCGGCTTCAAGGTGATGCAGGTCTATCGCTCGGACTGCGGCTCCAGGGCGTCCGCCGAGATGCGCATCGCGCTGCAGGGCGCGAAGGCGCAGTGCGTATACGGCGGCGCCGTGCAGACGGCGAAGCTCGACGACAGTGCCGACTACGTGATGAGCGCGGAGACTGCGCGCTGGCTCGAGATGGGCCGCGGCGAGTACGGGCCGATGCGGGCGATGATGTTCGGCCGCCTGTCCTTCGTCGGCCCGAAGATGGAGGCGATGGGCAACATGGGCCCGTTCGAGAGCTTTCTGCTGCTGGTCGGCAAGGTCGGCTCGACCGCGGCAAGTTGTCCGGCGCCCTGATCGGGCTACGCGCGCTGCGCGGCGCGCGCCAGCGCCACTCGCAGCCGGTCGTGCACGCGCATCCTTTCGATGAAGTCGCGCTCCTGCGGCGCCCAGCGCACGCGGCATAGCTGCGCCAACGCCTCGCGTTCCGCCCTCGGCCATGCGACCAGGCCGTCGATCTG
>JAHEDN010000007.1 GCA_024641225.1 Burkholderiales bacterium
TCGGAGAGCGGCTACGACTCTGCCCGTGTCGACGCCGACGCGCGCAGCGCCGCCTGCGCGACCGCCAGGACCGACGTTGCGCAGGCGCAGGCGCGAGTCGAAGTCGCGCGGGTCGCGCAGGGCCGCACGGTGCTGGTGGCGCCGTTCGACGGCACGGTGGCCAAGATCGTCGGCGAGGTCGGCGAGTACTCGACGCCGTCACCGCCGGGGGTGGCGACGCCACCGGCGATCGATCTGATCGACGACTCCTGCCTGTACGTGGAGGCGCCGATGGACGAGGTCGACGCACCGAAGATCAAGGTCGGGCAGCCGGTGCGTATCACGCTCGATGCGCTGCCCAAGCAGTCGTTTCCCGGCAAGGTCAAGCGCGTCGCGCCTTACGTGACGGCGGTCGAGAAGCAGGCGCGCACCGTCGACATCGAGGCCACCTTCGACGATCCGGGGTCGGCGGGCCCGCTGCTGGTCGGCTACAGCGCCGACGTCGAGATCATCCTCGAGGTGCGCACGGACGCTCTGCGCGTGCCGACCTCGGCGCTGCTCGAGGGTGGCCGCGTGCTCGTTCTGGCCGACGGCAAGCTGGCCGAGCGCAAGGTCAAGTTGGGGCTGGCCAACTGGGAGTACACGGAGATCGTCGACGGCCTGGCCGCCGGCGACCGCATCGTGACCTCGCTCGAACGCGAAGGCGTCAAGGCGGGCGCGGTGGCGGAGGCCGAGTCCGCCAGCAAGGGCAAGTGAGTGCGGTGATGAGCGCCGCGCGGCCGCTCCGAAGGCGCTCGGCCTTGCAGGCCGCGGCGCTGCGAGACGCAGCGCCTCCTCGTCCCGTCCACGCCCGCGCAGGCGGGCATGGAGCCGCGGCACTCGGCCCCCTTGAGGGAACAGCCCGCAGGGCGAAGGGGGCGAGATGAGCGCCGCGCGGCCGCTCCGAAGGCGCTCGCTTCCCCCGCGGGAGACAGCCCGCAGGACGAAGGGGACGAGATGAACGCCGGCCCGCAGATCGAACTGGCGGGCATCGAGCGCGTCTTCCATCTGGGCGACAGCGCAGTGCATGCGCTGGCCGGCGTCGACCTGTCGATCGACGCCGGCGAGTACCTGTCGGTGATGGGGCCGTCCGGTTCCGGCAAGTCGACGCTGCTGAACGTGCTCGGCCTGCTCGATTCGCCCAACGCCGGCATTTACCGGCTCGAAGGGCGCGACGTCACCACGCTGTCGCCGGCCGAGCAGGCGCGGGTACGCAGCCAGCGGATCGGCTTCGTGTTCCAGAGCTTTCACCTGGTGCCTCGGCTGACCGCCGCCGAGAACATCGCGCTGCCGATGATGCTGGCCGGCGTCGCTCCATCGGAGCGCGCGCCGCGCGTCGAGAAGGCGCTGGCGGACTTCGGCCTCGCCGACCGCGCACGGCACCGGCCCGACGAACTGTCCGGCGGGCAACGGCAGCGGGTGGCGATCGCGCGGGCCACCGTGATGCAGCCCGCGATGCTGCTCGCCGACGAGCCGACCGGCAACCTCGACCGCGCCACCGGCGAAGAGGTGATCCGCCTGCTCGAGGAACTGCACCATCGCGGCGTGACGCTGATCATGGTCACGCATGACCAGGACATCGGCGCCCGCGCGCACCGGCGCATCTACATGGAGGACGGTGCGATCAAGCGCGACTCGCTGCGCGACGGCGGGCCGCCCCTCTCGCCCGGGCCCGGCGCGCCGGGGCAAGAGGGGAAGTCACAGCCGCGAGCGGCTGACACCCGCTCGGGGAAGGACGAGTAGTGCGCACGCGCGACATCTTCGTCTCGGCCTTTGGTGCCGCCGCGGGCAATCCGCTGCGTACGGTGTTGCTGATCCTGGCGATGGCGATCGGCGTGGCCGCGGTGGTCGTGCTGACTGCGCTTGGCGACGGTGCGCGCCGCTACGTGGTGCGCGAGTTCACGTCGATCGGATCCAACCTGGTGATCGTGCTACCCGGCCGCACGGCCACCGGTGGCGTCAATCCGGCCAGCGCGATCACCACCACGCCGCGCGACCTGACGATCGAGGACGCACGCGCGGTGGCGCGACTGCCTGCCGCGCTGCGGGCGGCACCGATCCTGGTCGGCACCTCGGAGATCAGCGTCGGCGGCCGCCTGCGCGACACGCTGGTGCTCGGTTCCACCGCCGAGCTTCTCGAGGTACGCCGCTTAACGCTCTCGCAGGGGCGGTTTCTGCCGTACGAGGACTGGGACCGCGGCTCGCCGGTGATGGTGATCGGCGCCAAGCTGCGCTCCGACCTGTTCGGCGCCGAGACGGCGGTGGGGCAGTTCGTGCGCATCGGCGACCGCCGCTTTCGCGTCATCGGCGTGCTCGCCGCCAGCGGCAGCGGACTGGGCATGAACACCGACGAATTGGCGATCGTGCCGGTGGCCCTCGCACAGGCGCTGTTCAACACCAACACGCTGTTCCGCATCCTGGTCGAGGCGCGCAATCGCAGCGCGATCGAGCCCGCCAAGCGGCAGACCACCGAGGTCCTGAAGCAGCGCCACGGCGGCGAGGAGGACGTCACGGTGATCACGCAGGACGCCGTCCTTGCCACCTTCGACCGCCTGCTAGGCACGCTGACGCTCGGCGTGGCCGGCATCGCGGCGATCAGCCTCGCGGTGGCCGGCATCCTGGTGATGAACGTGATGCTGGTGTCGGTGACGCAGCGGCGCGCGGAGATCGGCCTGATGAAGGCGCTCGGCGGCAGTGGTGCGACGATCCGCCTGCTGTTCCTCGTCGAGGCGGCCCTGCTTTCGATCGCCGGGGCGCTGGCCGGCTACGCGCTCGGTCACGTCGGCGCGTGGGTGATCCGGTATCTGTATCCGACGCTTCCTGCCGACCCGCCCGACTGGGCCGTGCTTGCCGCGCTCGGCACGGCGCTGGTCACCGGCGTGCTGTTCGGCGTGATGCCGGCCCGCCGCGCGGCCGCTCTGGATCCGGTGCTCGCGCTGGCACGGCGATGATCATCCGCGACTCGGTCTTCCTGGCGCTGCGCGCGATCACGGCGCACCGGCTGCGCAGCTTCCTGACGCTTTCCGGCATCGCGGTGGGCATCGCGGCAGTGATCCTGCTCACGTCGATCGGCGAAGGCATCCATCGCTTCGTGCTGGCGGAGTTCTCGCAGTTCGGCACCAACGTGATCGGCATTTCGCCGGGAAAGGTCAAGGTCGGCGGCGGGCCGCCATCCGGACTCCCGACCGCCGTGCGGCCGCTCACCATCGACGATGCCCAGGCGCTGGAACGAATACCGCAGGTCGTCGGCGTCGTGCCGACGGCCTGGGGCAACGCCGAAGTCGCGGCGCGCGGGCGGACGCGACGGACCACCATCTACGGCGTCAGCGCCGCCGCGACGCGCGTGTTCAACATGCAGGTCCGCGTCGGCCAGTTCCTTCCGCCGGAAGAACTGGCGCAGGCGCGTGCCCTGGTCGTGCTCGGGCCGACGCTGAAGCGCGAGCTGTTCGGATCCGACAACGCGCTCGGCGCCAAGGTGCGCATCGGCGGCCTGCAGTTCCGTGTGATCGGCGTGCTCGAATCGAAAGGCCAGTTCATCGGCATCGACCTCGACGACACCGCGTTCATCCCGGCGGCACGGGCGCTGGAACTGTTCAATCGCGAAGGGCTCTCCGAGATCAATCTGTCCTACGCCGAGGGCGCCGCGATCGCACCGGTGGTTGCCGCCGTGAAGAACATCCTCGGCGCCAAGCATGGCCGCGAGGACTTCACGGTCACCACGCAGGAGGAGATGCTGCGCACCCTGTCGAACATCCTCGACATCCTGACGATGGCGGTGGCCGCGCTGGGCAGCATCTCGCTGCTGGTCGGCTCGGTCGGCATCGTCACGATCATGACCATCGCGGTGGCCGAGCGGACCAACGAGGTCGGGCTGATGGTCGCGCTGGGCGCGCAGCGGCGCACGATCCTCAGTCTTTTCCTCGGCGAGGCGGTCGTGCTGGCGGTGCTCGGTGGGCTTTCCGGCCTGCTGCTGGGCCTCGGCCTGGCGCAGGCACTGCGATTTGCTGTGCCGGCGCTGCCGGTGCACACGCCCATCGATTATGCGGTGCTGGCGGTCGTCGCCAGCGCACTCATCGGGCTCGTTGCCGGCGTACTGCCGGCGAACCGCGCGTCGCGACTCGATCCGGTCGAGGCGCTGCGGGCGGAGTAGACGCTCAGGCCGCGAACTGCGCCGTCGTCGGCGCGGCGCGTGTCGTCACGGCGTCGGCGCGGCGGGAGCGCGATCCCAGCAGCGACCGGAGCCATGCGGTGGCGTGGTCGATGGAGTCGTTCATCGCCTGTTGCCGCAACTCGACAGCCTGTCGCCGGTAGGCCTCGAAGTCGACGTTTCGAAGGTCGGGCACGTTCATCTCAAACCTCCAGCCTTGCAGTGAGCGGACGTGCTGTCCGCTGAAGATAATTTAATTGCCATCTCACCTGACTACAATCCGTTCACCCAGCATAGAATTGATGACACTATGGCAAAGGCAGGCAGTGACCGCGCGCTGGAAATGAGCACGCTGGTGGCGTCGGTCGACCACGGCGGCTTCTCGGCCGCGGCGCGCATGCTCGGTGTGACGCCGTCGGCGGTGTCGAAGACGATCACGCGACTGGAAGCGCGGCTGGGCGTCCGGCTGCTCAATCGCACCACGCGCCAGCTCACCCCCACGCCCGAAGGTGAAGCGCTGGTCGCCCGTGGCCGCCACATCCTGGCCGAACTCGACGAAGCCGAGATGGAGGTCACGCGGGCGCGCGGCTCGCCGCGCGGCCTGCTGCGCCTGCACACGCTGGTGGCGTTGGGACTGCACCAGTTGCCGCCGGTACTGCCGGAATTCCTGCGCCGCTATCCGCACGTGAAGATCGAACTGTCGATCTCCGACCGGCTGGTCGACCTGGTCGAGGAGGGCGGTGATCTCGCGGTGCGCAGCGGCCGGCTGGCCGACTCGACGCTGGTGGCGCGCAAGATCTGCGAGACCGAGCGCGTGATCTGCGCCGCGCCGTCCTACCTGAAGCGGCACGGAAGGCCGCGCACGCCCGAGGACCTGCTGCAACACAACTGCATCGTCATCAGCGGCTATCCGCAACTGCGCCGCTGGCCGTTCGACGATCCCGGCAGCCGCGACGGCATCCGCACGATCGAGGTCGGCGGCAGCGTCTCGGCCAACAACGCCGAGAACGTGCTGCAGATGGCACTGCTCGGCGTCGGCATCGTGCGGCTGGGCGACATGGTCACGGCAGAGCACATCGGCACCGGCCGGCTGGTGCCGATCCTGACCGAGACGCATCACGTCGAGCCGCTGCCGCTGCACGCCGTGTATCCGCAGTCGCGGCTGCGCTCGCCGAAGGTGGCGGTGATGGTCGATTTCCTGATCGAGAAGTTTGCGCACGCGCCGTGGCGGGCGGCGCCGCGGCGGAAGCGCTGAAGCCGCGCCGAAGGCGGGTCGCCAAAGCAAAACGCCGCCGGCCCGTTGCCGGACCGGCGGCGCTCCGTTTGAACTCAGGCGGTTACTTGCGCGCCGCGATCGACGCTTCGGCCTTGTCCACCAGCGCCGGCCCGACCTGGCCCTTCCACTGAGCGTAGACGCGGCGGGTGGCGGTGACGAACGCATTGCGTTCGGCCGGCGTCAGACGTGTGACCTTAACGCCCATGCCTTCGATCTCCTTGACCAGCGGCTGGCCGGGTTCGTCGAGGCCCTTGCGCGCGATCGCGATCTCCTGCTTGCCCGCATCGATCGCGGCCTGGCGCACGATCTCGCGGTCGGCCGGCGTCCAGCTTTCCCACACCTCCTTGTTGACGACGAAGATCAACGGGTCGGCGACATAGCCCCACAGGGTCACGAACTTCTGGCCGACGTTGTGCAGCTTGGCGGCAGTGAAGATCGACATCGGATTTTCCTGCCCGTCGACGGCCTTCGAGGCGAACGCCGGTTGCGCATCGGCCCAGCTCATCTGCGTCGGGTTGGCGCCGAGCGCCTGGAAGGTGGCGAGGAACAGCGGCGATCCGACCACGCGGATCTTCATGCCGTTCAGGTCCTCGGGCTTGCGGACCTCGTGCTTGGAATTGGTGAGTTCGCGGAAGCCGTTCTCGCCCCACGCCAGCGGCACGACGCCCTGCTTCTCAAGGATGCCGAACAGGTCCTTGCCGACCGGCCCCTGCGTCAGCGCGTCGATCGCCTTGTAGTCCGGCATCAGGAACGGCAGCGAGAACAGGTTCAGCTCCTTGACCTGCGGCGACCAGTTGATCGTCGAGCCGATCGCCATGTCGATGATCCCCTGGCGGATCGCGGTGAACTCGCGCGTCTGGTCGCCCTGCACCAGCGACACGCCCGGATACATCTTGATGTTGATGCGACCGTTGGTCCGCTGCTTGACGAGATCGATCCAGATCTCGCCGCCCTTGCCCCACGGGAACGAGGCCGGCACGACGGTCGACAGCTTGTATTCGGATTTGTAGTTCTGCGCCTGGGCGCTGCCTGCCGCGGCCAGCCCGATCGCTGTGGCCAGCGCAATGAAAAGATGTCTGCGTTGCATGTGATCCCCCTCGAGAAAGTCGAACTAGTATCCCAGAAGCGCCGGCAACCATAGCGCGAGCTGCGGAAACGCCGCAACCAGCCCCAGCGCGCACAGCATGGAAAACACCATCCACAGCACCCAGCGCACGGTGCTTTCGATGCCGACGCCGGCGATGCGCGTGGTAACCAGCAGGTTGACCGCCATCGGCGGCGTGAACTGGCCGATCGCCATGTTCATCGTCATCAGCACGGCGAACCAGGTCATGTCCCAGCCCATGGCATTGACGATCGGCGTCAGGATCGGCAGGAAGATCAGGAAGATCGATGCCGCGTCGAGCAGCATGCCGGCAACCAGCAGCAGCACCATGATCATCATCAGCATCAGGTGCGGTTCCTGCGTGATGCCGAGCAGCCCCTTGGCCATCGCATCGAACGCACCGAGCGTGGAGCCGGCGTGGGCGAAGATTCCGGCGCAGGCGATGATCAGCATCACCACCGCCGAGATCTCGGCTGAATCGACCAGCACGCGATACAGGCGATGCAGGTCGAGGGTGCGGTAGACGACGATGCCGACGAACAGGCCGTAGAACACCGCCACCACCGCGGCCTCGGTCGGCGTGAAGGCGCCGGTGCGCAGCCCGCCGAGGATGATGATCGGCGCGGCGATGCCCCAGCTCGCGTCCTTCAGTACGGTGAGCAGGCCCTGCCGTTCGGCGTCATCGGTGCTGCCCCAGCCGTACTTGCGCGCAAACAGCACCGCCGGCACCAGCAGCGAAATCCCGGCGAGCATCCCGGGAATCACGCCGGCGGCGAACAGCGCCGGCACCGACACCTGCGGCACCAGCACGGTGAAGATCACGAAGGCGATCGACGGCGGGATCAGGATCGCGGTCGAACCGGCGGCGGCGATGATGCTGGCCGAAAACGCCGGCGGGTAGCCCTGCCGCGTCATCGACGGCAGCATCACCATTGCCACTGCGGCCGCATCGGCCGGGCCCGAACCCGAAATGCCGCCGAGGAACATGCAGACGATGATCGCCACTGCGCCCTGCGCGCCGCGCCGCGGACCGATCAGCGCGGCGACGAATGCCACCAGCTTGGCGGCCACGCCGGCGCGCTCGAAGATCATTCCGGCGAGGATGAACACCGGCAGCGCCAGCAGCGGGTACTTGGCGATGCTCGAATAGACGTTCGAGGCGATCGACATCGAGCCGAGGTCGGCAAGAAGGATCACCACGGCACCGCTGATGCCGAGCGCAGTGGCCAGCGGCACGCCGGCCACCAGCAGCAGCAGGAAACCGCCGAAGAGGACCGCGCTCAACGGGTTGCCTTCGCGCTGCGTTCGAGGATTTCGCGCTCGAGGCGGCCCATCGCGCTCACCCCTTGTGTCCCACCCGGACCAGACGGCCGACGATGCGCGCGACGATCACCACGCACAGCACGGTCAGCCAGATCGAGTACATCCACTGCGGAATGCCGAGGCCGGGGCTGGTCGTGCCGTACTTCCAGTCGTCGAGGAAAAATCGCCAGCCGTACCAGGCGACCATCGAGAACAGAATCGCCGACAGCGCCATGCCGGCCAGTTCCAGCCGGCGCTGCGTGGCCGCCGGCAGCTTGCGCACGAAGAAATCGACGCGGATGTTGCGGTCGCGCGAGAAGGCGGCCGCAGCGCCGACCAGCGTCAGCGCGACCAGCAGGAATACCGAGAATTCCTCGGTGAACGCGAACGAGGCGTTGGTCAGGTAGCGCACGACGACGTTCGCGAAGGTGATCGCGCAGATCAATGCCATGGCCGCCGCGGCGATGGCTTCCTCGATGCGGATCGTCACGCGCGGCGTGTTGCGCGGGTCGTGCGCGACTTGCTTGTGTTCCTCTTCGGTCGTCGGTGTGGTCATCGATGCTCGCGTCACGTCATCGGATCTGTCGGGTTGAACTGGCGACGCTGACGATGATGTCTCGCTTTCCGCAAGCGCATCAGGCCCGCAGCCAGCTGCGAACGCAGGCGGCAATCTTCTCGGCATCGACGCGTGAGGCCGCTTCGAGCACCGGCGAATAGCCGACCGGGATGCGCGGCGCGCCGAGGCGCCTGACCGGACAGCCGACCGTTTCGGCGACAGCGGCCGCAATTTCCGCGCCGAATCCCGCCACCTGCACCGCCTCGTGCGCCACCAGCAGGCGCTTTGTCCTCGCGCAGGAGGCGAGCACCGCGTCGCGGTCCCACGGCCACAGCGTGCGCAGGTCGATCACCTCGACTTCGATGCCCTCGGCCGCGACTGCTTCCGCCGCGGCCAGCGATTCGTGCAGCGTGCGCGACCAGGTCACCAGCGTCAGGTCGTGGCCGTCTCGTGCGATGCGTGCGCGACCCAGCGGCACCTGCGCGGTCGCGTCGACATGGCCTTCGAGGCCCCACAGTTCCTTGTGTTCGAGATAGACGACGGGATCCCCGCTGACCAGCGCGGCGGTCAGCAATCCGTGGTTGTCCTGCGGCGTGGCGGGGCAGACGACGACCAGCCCGGGGATGTGCGCGAACCACGCCTCCAGGCTCTGCGAGTGCTGCGCGGCGGACGCTGACCACAGGCCGATCGGCATGCGCGCCACCAGCGGCACGCGGCCCTGGCCGCCGAACATGTAGCGGTTCTTCGCCGCCTGGTTGACCAGTTCGTCCATCCCGCACAGCGCGAAGTCGATCACGCGCATCTCGATCACCGGCCTCAATCCCGCAAGCGCCATGCCGACCCCCGCGCCCATGATGTTGGCCTCGGAGATCGGCGTGTCGATCACCCGCGCCGTGCCGAACTCCTGCTGCAGCGGGCGCATCGTGCCATCGGCGGCGCGCGTGCGGTACTGGCCGAACACTCCGCCGCGGCCGAGGTCCTCGCCGACCGCGACGACACGCGGGTCGGCGCGCATCGCCGCGGCCAGCGCTTCGCCGGCAGCGGCTGCGTAGGTCATGCGGGGCGTCAGCGCCATTGGCCGGCTCCGGTGCTGATCACGTCTCCGAAGGCCGCTTCCGCAACCGGCCAGGGTGCGGCGTCGGCGGCCGCCTGTGCCCGATCGATTTCACGGCGTGCATCGGCGTCGATCGCGTTGGCCTCGGCGGCCGCGCCGAGCGCAACCAGCTGCGCGCGGGCGCGCAGCAGCGGATCGTCCAGTCGCGCGCGCTCGACTTCGGCCGGATCACGATAGGCACCGGGGTCGACCGAAACGTGGCCCTTGATCCGGTACGTCACGGCGTGCAGCAGCGTCGGCCGGCCCGAGCGCGCGAGCGTGATCAGTTCGGCGGCGGCGCCGTCGATCGCTTCGACGTCGTTGCCGTCGACCTCGCGCGTCTCGATGCCGAACGCGCGCGCGCGGGCCGCCGCGCCTGGGCCGGCGGTCATCGAGCCGGTCGGCGTCGTCGCCGCGATGCGGTTGTCCTCGCAGACGAACAGGACCGGCAGGCCGTAGACCTGGGCCCAGTTGAGCCCCTCGAGGAACGGCCCGCGGTTGATCGCGCCATCGCCGAAGAAGCAGGCGACGATTGCGTCGCTTCCCTGCAGCTTGAGCGCCTGGGCCGCGCCGGTGGCGATCGGAATGCCCGCCGCGACGACGCCGTTGGCGCCGAGCATGCCGACGCTGAAATCGGCGATGTGCATCGAACCGCCTTTGCCGCCGTTGCAACCGGTGGCACGGCCGTACAGCTCGCACATCATCTTCGTGGTGTCGGCGCCCTTGGCCAGCGTATGGCCGTGGCCGCGGTGGGTCGACGTCAGCAGGTCGTCGCGGCGCAGGTTTGCGCACACGCCGGCGGCGACGGCCTCCTGCCCGGTGGACAGGTGCAGCGGCCCGCGCACCTTGGCCGGCGTTGCCGACGCTTCCATGCCCCAGACCTGCACGCCGCCCTGGCTCGCTGCCTCGGCCGCATCCTCGAAAGCGCGAATGCGCGCCATCGTCCGGTAAAGCGCAAGCAACCGCGCCAGGCGTTCGGCTTGCTTTCCCATCTCAGTGTCCCCACCTCCTCTATCGGCGCGTATTTTGCCTGTGCGGGAGCAGGGTCGTCCGCAGGACGAGGCGACGATCGCGCGAGCCGTTGCCGGGCGCCTATTCTGTTATCCGATGCAATTCGACGTTCCCGATCCGCGCTATACGCACTCCGCCCATTCGCACGCGCTGCTGGCGCTGGCCGTGCGGCTGTCGATCGGGTTCGTCGCACTGCTTTGGCTCGTTCACCTGATGAACTGGGGGCTGGACCTCGATCCACGCCCCTTCGGCCTGCGGCCCCGCGAGTGGCTTGGTCTGGTCGGCATCGTCACCGCACCGCTGGTGCACAGCGATTTCGCCCACCTGTTCGCCAATTCGGTGCCGCTGGCGGTGCTGGGCGCGACGATGTTGTTCCTTTATCCGCATTCGACGCTGCGCGTGTTGCCGGCGGTCTACCTGGGGCCGGGCCTGCTCGTGTGGCTGTTCGGCCGCGGCTCGGTGCACCTCGGTGCCAGCGGGCTGGTCTACGGCCTGGTCAGCTATGTCTTCGTGGCCGGTCTGCTTCGTCGTGACCGGCGCGCGATCGCGGCATCGCTGCTGGTCGTGCTGATGTACGGATCGCTGGCGTGGGGTGTGCTGCCGATCGATCCGCGCGTCTCGTGGGAAACGCACCTGGCGGCGGCGGCGATCGGCGCGCTGCTCGCAATTTTCCTGCGCAGATTCGACATCCCGCCGCGCAAGCGTTACGCATGGGAGGACGAAGTCGCGGAGCACGACGAAGAAGCGTCCTTCGAAGCCGACGACGCCTACGGCGACCGTCGCGCCACTCACGGACAGGACCGCCTGTAATGCAGCCGCCGACGAAGGCCACTGCCGTTTTCCGCTTCTACGAGGAGCTGAACGACTTCCTGCCGCCGGCGCGGCGGCGGCGCGACTTCAGCGTGTCGTGCGCGCGCGCCGCCACGACCAAGCACATGATCGAGGCGCTCGGCGTGCCGCACACGGAGGTCGAGCTGGTGCTGGTCAACGGCGAGTCGGTGGGCTTCGACCGCGTCCTGCGCGACGGCGACCGGGTGGCTGTCTATCCGAAGTTCGAATCGCTCGACATCACGCCGCTGCTGCGCGTGCGCGCGCAGCCGCTGCGCACGACGCGTTTCTTCGCCGACGCACACCTCGGCGGCCTGGCACGGCTGCTGCGGCTGGTCGGTTTCGATACGCAGTACGAGAACGGCCTGCGCGATGCGCAGATCGAGGCGCTGGCGCGTGACGAGGGACGCATCGTGCTGACCCGCGATCGAGAGCTGCTGAAACGGCGCGGCATCACGCACGGCTGCTTCGTGCATGCGCTGCGGCCGCGTGAGCAGTTGCGAGAGGTGATCGGACGACTGGACCTGGCACGCAGCGCGCGGCCGTTCACGCGCTGCCTCGTATGCAATTCGCCGCTCGCGCCGATCGACAAGGCGAGCGTCCTGTCCCGACTGCCGCTTGATGTGAAGGCGGCGCACGACCGGTTCACGGCCTGCATGGGCTGCAGCCGGGTGTTCTGGGAGGGGTCGCGCTGGAAACGGATGCGGGCGATCGTCGATGCGTCGATCATGGCCCCGCCGGCAACGATGGCGCCGGCAGATTGATGTCGCCGCCCGCTGCGGCAAGCCTTGCCCGCCTGCTCTCCGGCGGAAAGGCCCGCTAGGCCGTGACGACGTCGTGGCGCGTCACGTCATGCACCAGGTACGCGGGAACCGCATCAAGCCCCGCCATTCGGGCGGCCCGCCAGCGGCGCTCGCCGTGCACGATGACGTAACCGCTGGGCGTCGCGCGCAGCAGCACGGGCCGGAGCACGCCATGCTCGCGGATATCGGCGGCCAGCGCTTCGACCTCGTGCAGCGGATAGCCGGCGCTGCCGGGATCCGGGCTGATGTCGACGCAGCGAATTTGCTCCAGGGACATGCGGACTCCGGGCAGACTGATCGGGGCGAACGGAAATGAATCGGGAGGATAGAAGGACGTGTCTCCGTTTCTCAGATCCATCGCGGATATCGAAATGGCCCGCAGTTTGCACATCCTCTGTTAAGCGATGATTGAACGCCCGTGACGATTTCGCGCAGGCACGTCGATGGCAGCCGGCCGGTCGCGGTGAACGATCCCGGCACGATCAATCAGTCGAGCAAGAAGGCGATGAATACATCCCAGGCATCGCAGCCGATCTGGAGCCCGACGCCGGGTTTCGCCGGCGCGAGCGTCATGGCCGACTATCAACGCTGGCTGGCGCAGCATCGCGGCCTGCGCGTGGCGGGCTATGACGAGCTGTGGCGCTGGTCGGTCGAGAACATTGCCCCGTTCTGGCAGTCGATCTGGGACTACTTCGAGGTGCACTCGGACGCGCCGATCACTGCGTTGCTGCCGGACGAGCGCATGCCCGGCGCGCGCTGGTTCGAGGGCGCGCGGCTCAACTACGTGCAGCAGGTGTTCCGCCATGCGCGCCCGAGCCAGCCGGCGATCCGCTACGTCGGCGAGGCGGTGCCTCTTGTGGACCTGTCGTGGGCGGAACTGCAGCGGCAGGTCGCCGGTGTCGCGGCGGCGCTGCGCGAGATGGGCGTCGGCCGCGGGGATCGCGTGGCCGCCTACCTGCCCAACATTCCGCAGACCGTCGTGGCCTTCCTCGCCACGGCCAGCATCGGCGCGGTCTGGTCGGTGTGCGCGCCCGAGATGGGATCGGTCGCGGTGCTCGATCGCTTCCGCCAGATCGAGCCGAAGGTGCTGTTCGCGGTCGACGGCTACCGCCATGGCGGCAGGCGTCACGACCGAAGTGCCGTCCTGCGCGAACTGCTGGCCGGTCTGCCGAGCTTGCGCCACTGGGTGCTCGTGGACGAGGCGGAAGAACCGTCGCAGTTGAATCCTCCCGTCGGGCCCACGCTGCACCTGTGGGACGACCTGCTGCTGCGGAACGCCGAACTGCGCGTCGAGTCGCTTCCTTTCGACCACCCGCTGTGGGTGGTGTACTCGTCGGGCACCACCGGGCTGCCCAAGCCGATCGTGCATGGCCACGGTGGCATCGTCGTCGAGCACCTCAAGATGCTCGGTCTGCACTGCGACCTGCGCGCGAGCGACGTCTTCCACTGGTACTCGAGTTCGGGCTGGATCATGTGGAACGTGCAGGTCGGCGGGCTGCTGCTGGGCGCGACCATCGTGCTCGTCGACGGCAGTCCGGCCGCGCCCGACTTCGGCCGGCTGTGGCGGTTGGTCGACGAGGCGCGGGTCAACGTCTTCGGCGCCGGCGCTGCGTTCTTCATCAACTGCATGAAGGCGGGCATCGAGCCGGCGCGCATCGCCGACCCATCGCGCCTGAAGATGGTCGGCTCGACCGGATCGCCGCTGCCGCCGGAGGCGTATCAGTGGATCCATCGGCACGTGCGCGGCGACCTGTGGATCAACCCGATCGCCGGCGGCACCGACTTCGCCGGCGCCTTTGTCGGCGGTAGCCCGACGCTGCCGGTGTATTCGGGCGAGATGCAATGCCGCTGTCTCGGCGCCAAAGTGGAGGCATTCGACGAGGACGGACGTCCGCTGATCGACGAGGTCGGCGAACTGGTGTGCACGGCGCCGCTGCCGTCGATGCCGCTGTACCTATGGGGCGATGCCGATGGCCGGCGCTTTCGCGAAAGTTATTTCGACGTCTATCCGGGCGTCTGGCGCCACGGCGACTGGGTGCGCATCACGCCGCGCGGCGGGGCGATCATCTACGGCCGGTCAGATGCGACCATCAACCGCCACGGCATTCGCATGGGCACCAGCGAGCTGTACCGGCTGGTCGAAGACGAGCCTGCGGTACTCGACAGCCTGGTGGTCGACCTCGAATACCTCGGCCGCGAGTCGTGGATGACGCTGTTCGTCGTGCTGCGCGAAGGCTGCAGCCTCGACGCCGTGCTGACGGAGACGCTCAGGCAGAAGATCCGCGCGGGACTGTCGCCGCACCACGTGCCGACCGAGATCGTGCAGGCACCCGACGTGCCGCGCACGCTGTCCGGCAAGAAGATGGAAGTGCCGGTCAAGAAGCTGATGCTCGGCCAGCCGCTGGAGAAGGTCGCCAACCCGGACGCCATGGCCAATGCGCAGTGCCTCGACTGGTACCGGCAGTTTGCCGGTCGGCACCTGCAGCGCCGGGCCGGAAACTGACCGCGGCTCGGCGCTGCCGCGGGACGCCTTTCGCGCGCCTCCGGGACGCTGGACGTACCGTGAACCTGTCCGCGCGGTGGCGCGGATCCTATATTTCGATTATTGTGCAAGTAAAGAAACAAGGCGGAACAATGGCACGGAAAGACGCAACGGAACAGACGGCCCGCTTTGCCGACATGCTCGCCGCGATGGGCACTGAACCGCGTCTGCGGATTGTCCGGCTGCTGCTCGCCGCGCATCCGGAAGGGCTGGTGGTCGGCGACATCGCGGCCGAACTGGGTATCGCCAGTTCGACGCTGTCGCATCACCTCGAGAAGCTGCGCAACGAAGATTTGGTGGCGGTCCGCCGCGAAGGCACGTTTCTGCGCTACTCGGCGAACACCGGGGCGCTGCAGGAACTGCTTGGGTTCCTCTACGCCGAGTGCTGTACCCGCAACAAGGTGATCGAACCGCAGCGGATTGTCTGCTGCAAGTAACGAAACGGAGCAAGTCATGTCCCCTGATGACGACGTCAAGCAAGTGGTGCGAGAGAAATACGGTGAAGCCGCGCGGCGGGTCCGCGAGGAGGGCGCCGGCTGCTGCGGTGCCGGCGCGGCGAGCTGCGATCCGATCACGTCGAACCTGTACGACGCTGCGCAGGGCGGCGAAGTGCCGGCCGACGCGCTGGCCGCGTCGCTCGGCTGCGGCAATCCGACCGCGCTGGCCGAGCTGAAGCCTGGCGAGACCGTGCTCGACCTCGGTTCCGGCGGCGGCATCGACGTACTGCTGTCGGCGCGCCGGGTAGGGCCGACCGGAACCGCATTCGGCCTCGACATGACCGACGAGATGCTCGCGCTGGCGCAGGAAAACAAGCGCAAGAGCGGGCTGGCGAACGTGCACTTCCTCAAGGGCGAGATCGAGAACGTTCCTTTGCCCGCGAACTCGGTCGACGTGATCATCTCGAACTGCGTGATCAACCTGTCGGGCGACAAGGACCGCGTGCTGCGCGAGGCATTTCGCGTGCTGAAGCCCGGCGGCCGCCTGGCCGTGTCCGACGTGGTCGTGCGCGGGGAGGTGCCGCCGGCCATCAGGCGCAGCATGGAACTGTGGGCCGGCTGCGTGGCCGGCGCGCTGTCCGACCGCGAATACGTCGACAAACTCGCCGCCGCCGGCTTCGAGCATGCCGAGATCGAGGTGACGCGCGTCTACCAGGCCGACGACGCACGCGAACTGCTGGCCGGGCAGGGCGCCGATGTCGAGGCGCTCGCCGACCAGGTCGATGGCAAGTTCGTCAGCGCCTTCATCCGCGCGGCGAAGCCTGCGCGTGTCCTGTCCGGTCGCGCGGCCATTGTCGGGGTTCAGGCGGCAGCGCCGTGCGCGCCGTCGGGCTGCTGCGGCCGCTGACCAGGACTTCGGCGCGCAGCCGGCGCGCCGATCAAGGCTCCCGGTCGGGGAGCCGTGCGGGCGCAGGCCGGTCGCCGGCTCCAGGCTGCGGTCAGCCGCCGACGCGTTCGCGCACCGAGCGACCAGGTCCGGCCTCCCCACATCGGCCGGCCAGCGCAAGGCCCATCCGTAAGCCAGAGCGGCGGCACAATGCGCGGATGGAGAGGCGATGAACGAAATCTGGAATCACTGGCTGCAGCTGGCCGGCTGCGCGGCGCTGATCCTGGTCGCCGGCTCGCGGCTGGCGCGCTACGGCGACGTCATCGCGCATTACACCGGCCTCGGCGGAAACTGGATCGGCCTGGTACTGATGGCCACGGTCACGTCGCTGCCGGAACTGGTGACCGGCGTGGCATCGGTGACGGTGGCCGACGTGCCGGACATCGCCGTCGGCAACGTTCTCGGCGCGTGCGTGCTGAACCTGGCCATGCTGGTCGTGCTCGACGCGCTGCACCGCAAGGCGTCGATCTACTCGATCGCCAGCCAGGGCCACGTGCTCGGCGCGGCATTCGGCGTGGTGATGCTCGGCGTGGTCGCGTTCGGCATTCTCGGTGCTCCCCAACTCGGCCTGCAGCTCGGCCACATCGGCGTGGTTACGGTGGCGATCCTCGGCCTGTACGCGGTGGCGATCCGCATCATCTTCAAGTACGAGCGGGGTGTTCGCGCCGCGTCCGTCGAGGCCGCCGTCGCCGAGGCAGCGCCGGCAATGACACTACAACAGGCCGTCGTGCGCTATGCGATCGGGGCCGCCGTGGTGGTGGGCGCGGCGCTGTGGCTGCCGTTTGCCGCCCGCGCCGTGGCCGAGGCGATGGGCTGGAGCCAGAGCTTCGTCGGCACGCTGCTGGTGGCGCTTGCCACGACGCTGCCCGAGCTGACGGTGACGGTGGCCGCGGTTCGCATCGGCGCGCTCGACATGGCGATCGGCAACCTGGTCGGCAGCAACCTCTTCAACCTCGCCATCCTCGGACTCGACGACCTGCTCTATCTGAAGGGCCCGCTGCTCGCCGCCGTGTCGCCGTCGCACTCGCTCTCCGCCACGGCGGCAACCGTGATGGCGGGCGCGCTGATCGTGGCGCTGGTGGCGCGGCCGACGGCGCGACTGCTCAATGCCGTCGGATGGACCAGCGTGCTGATCGCGCTGGTCTACTTCGTCAACGCCTGGCTGCATTTCCGCCGTGGTGGTTGAAGCGCGCGCGGTCCAGCCCTGTCGTCGCCGTGTTCCGGCAGGTCCCGGCGGATAATCACTGACGGTCGCCGCACCGCCCGCTATCGGCAATGAAACAGGAACAGCTGCTGATCCTCGCCATCCTCGGCGGCACGGTCGTGATGTTTCTCTGGGGCCGCTGGCGGCACGACATGGTCGCGGTGGGTGCGCTGCTCGCCTGCGTGCTGGCCGGGCTGGTTCCCGCCACCGATGCCTTCGGTGGCTTCGCGCACCCGGCGGTCATCACGGTGGCCTGCGTGCTGGTGCTGAGCCAGGGGTTGCAGAATTCCGGAGCGATCGACGGACTGACTCGCGTGGTGCTACCCGCCAAGACCGGGCCGACGGTGACGATCGCCGTGCTGACCGCTCTGGGCGCAGTGCTGTCGGCGTTCATGAACAACGTCGGCGCGCTGGCGCTGCTGATGCCGGTCGCGATCCAGGTGTCCTCGCGGCTGAAGCTCCCGCCCGGGCGCGCGCTGATGCCGCTCGCCTTCGGGTCGATCCTCGGCGGCATGACGACGCTGATCGGCACGCCGCCCAACCTGATCGTCTCCGGCTTCCGGGCGCAGACCGGCGCGCCCACTTTCGCCATGTTCGATTACTCGCCGGTGGGCGTGGCGGTGGCGGCCACCGGGTTGCTGTTCGTCGTGCTGATCGGCTGGCACCTCGTTCCGGTGCGGCGTCACGCCGCCGCAGAGAAGTTCGATACCGGCGCCTACCTGACCGAAGCAGTCGTTCCCGAGGGCTCCAAAGCCGACGGCAAGACGCTGCGCGAGATCGAGATCGAACTCGACGAGGCCGGTGCGCAGATCGTCGGGCTGGTGCGCAACGCCGTGCGTGTCACGGCGCCGAGCCCCGGCCGCCTGGTCCGCGCCCACGACATCCTCGTCGTCGAAGCCGAGGCCGATGCGCTGACCGATGCGCTGACGCGACTCGGCCTGGAACTGGCAGAGGCGCACAAGAAGGAACCCGACAAGGACAAGGACCAGGACAAGGAGGACGGGTCCGGGGCGGAGCAACCGCCCGGTGAGGAGAAAGAGAAAGAGGAGAAGAAGGCGCCCCCGTCGGACGAAATCGTGCTGGCGGAGCTGGCGGTGCTGCCGCTGTCGCCGGTGACCGGCCGTTCGGCGGCGGATCTGCTGCTGCGCTCGCGCTACGGCATAAACCTGCTCGCCGTATCGCGCGAGGGCCATCGCTCGACGGCGCGGCTGCGCCTGATGCGGCTGGCGGCAGGAGATGTGCTGCTGATGCAGGGGCCTCCGGAAGCGATCAGCGAATTCGCGGTGGACTGGCGCTGCGTGCCGCTGGCCGAACGCGCGCTGCGCATTCCGGACAAGGCAAAGGCGATAGCCGCCGGAGGCATCATGGCCGCGGCGGTCGGCGGCGCAGCCTTCGGACTGCTGCCGGCCGCAATCTCCTTTGCCGGCGGCGTGCTGGCGAGCATGGTGGCGCGCACCGTTCCGCCGCGCGCGGCTTATGAGGCGATCGACTGGCCGGTGATCGTGCTGCTCGGCGCGCTGATCCCGGTGGCCGGCGCCATGGCCTCCACCGGCACGGCCGACCTCGTTGCGCGAGTGCTGCTCGATGCCGTCGCGCAGGGTCAACCGGCCATCGCGCTGGCGCTCGTGCTGATCGTCAGCATGACGCTGTCGGATGTGATGAACAACGCCGCCACCGCGGCGGTGATGTGCCCGATCGCCATCGGCACTGCGAACCAGCTCGGCGCCAGCGCCGACCCGTTCCTGATGGCCGTGGCGATCGGCGCCTCGTGTGCGTTCCTTACGCCGATAGGCCACCAGAACAACACGCTGATCCTCGGCCCCGGCGGCTTTCGGTTCGGCGACTACTGGCGGCTGGGACTGCCCCTGGAAATCCTGGTCATCGCCGTGAGCATCCCGATGCTGCTGCTGGTCTGGCCGCTGTAAGCGGTGGGCACGGCTCAGCCCTGCAGCGGCAGTCGCAGCCTCAGGTAACCGTTGTCCTCGCCGGGCTGGACCTCGAAGCCCAGCGCGCGAGCCAGCTTGAGCATGGCGTCGTTCTCGCGCAGCACGTCGCCGACCAGTTCGCCTGTGCCGCGGTCGCGGCAGTAACGGATCATTTTCTTCATCAGCTGGAAGCCGAGACTGCGCCCCTTCAGGTCCGAGCGGACGATGATGCCGAATTCGGCGCAGGCGTTGTCGGCGTCGGTGACTGCACGCACCGTGCCGATCGTCTCGGGCTGGCCGTCGGCGCCGGGAATCGTGGCGATGAAGGCCATCTCGCGCTCGTAGTCGATCTGCGTCAGGCGGGCGAGTTCCGAGCGGGCGATCTCGCGCCGACTGCTGAATACGCGCAGCCGGATGTCCTCCGGATCGAGCTTCTGCAGGAAGGCGAGGTGACGCGCCTCGTCGTCGGGGCGGATCGGCCGCAGCAGCATTTCGCCGCCGTTCCAGGCATACGTTTCCTCCAGTTCGCGCGGATACGGGCGGATGGCCAGCCGGGTCTCCCCCAGTGCCCGCTCCGGCCCGCGAACGCGAACCCGTGCGTCGAGTGCAATCACGCCACGGTCATCGGCGATCAGCGGGTTGATGTCGAGTTCGACCAGCTCGGGCAGGTCGACCACCATCTGCGAGATGGCGACCAGCACGCCGCAGATGGCGTCGAGGTTGGCCGGCAGCCGGTCGCGATAGCCGGCCAGCAGCTGCGCGATCCGCGTGCGCGAGACCAGTTCTCGCGCCAGCGCAGCGTTGAGCGGCGGCAGCGCCACGGCGCGGTCGCCGACGATCTCGACCGCAGTTCCGCCGTGGCCGAAGACGATCACCGGCCCGAACTGCGGGTCGCTGGCGACACCGACCAGCAGTTCGAACCCGTGCGGGCGTCGCACCATCGGCTGCACGACGAAGCCTTCCAGCCGCGCGTCGGGGCGCAGCTCTCGCGCACGGCGCAGCATCGCCACCGCGGCAACGCGCAGCTCGTCGGCCGATCCCAGGTCGAGCGCCACGCCGCGCACGTCGGACTTGTGGCTGATGTCCGGCGAAACCAGCTTCAGCGCGACCGGGTAGCCGAGCGCATCGGCTGCGGCGCGCGCCGCGTAGACCGACGCCGCACCGCGCGTTTCGACCACGGGGATGCCGTAGGCGGCCATCAGGTCGCGCGCCTGCGCGTCGGTCAGCCACTGCTGTCCGGCGGCGAGCGCCGCGCGCAGCAGCCCGGCGGCACGCCCGCGGTCGGGCGCGAACTCGTCTGCTGAACTGGGCGGCGCCTGCAGCAGCTGCTCCTGGTTGCGCCGGTAGGTCACCGAATGCACGAAGGCGCGCACCGCCTCCTCCGGCGTGTGGTAGCTGGCGATGCCGGCCTGCGCGAAGCGGCGCCACGCGTCCTGCACCGACGCGGCGCCGAGCCAGCACGACAGCACCGGCCGCGCGGCCGCCTGCACGACCGGCACGCAGGCTTTCGCGATGTCATCGGCGGCCACGATCGCCGACGGCGCATGGATGAACAGCACCGCGTCGGTCTCCTGCGCGTTGCCGAGCACTTTCAGCGTCTCGACGTAGCGCTCGACCGGCGCGTCGCCGATGATGTCCACGGGATTGGCGCGCGACCACGTCGGCGGCAGCAGCGCATCGAGCTTCGCCATCGTGGTCGCCGAAAGTTCAGCCAGGCGAGCCCCGCCAAGCGCCGCGGCGTCGGCCGCCAGCACGCCTGCACCGCCGCCGTTGGTGACGATCAGCAGCCGGTCGCCGTCGAATCGCGGCCCGCGGGCCAGCGTCTCGACCGCGACGAACAGGTCGATCAGGTTCTCGACGCGCAGCATGCCGGCGCGGCGGATCGCGGCGTCGAACACCTCGTCGGCGCCGGCCAGCACGCCGCTGTGCGTCTCGGCGGCCCTTGCGCCTTCCGGCGCACGCCCGCTCTTGACGACGATCACCGGCTTGTTGCGCGAAGCGGCGCGCGCGGCCGACAGGAACTTGCGCGGCGTCTTGACCGATTCGACGTACAGCAAGATGGCACGCGTGGTCGGGTCGCTGCCGAGATAGTCGAGCAGGTCGCCGAAGTCGACGTCGGCGCGGTCGCCGACCGAGACGAAATGCGAGAAGCCGATGCCGCGCGAGTTGGCCCAGTCGAGTACTGCCGTCACGAGCGCGCCGGACTGGGAGACGAAGGCCAGCGCGCCGGCCGCCGTTCCGGTGTGCGCGAAGCTCGCATTCAGACCGAGGCCCGGCACCAGCAGGCCGACACAGTTGGGCCCCAGGATGCGCAGCAGGTGCGGCCGCGCGGCCTTGAGCATCAGGTCCGTGATGCTTCGGCCCTTGCGGTCGGCCGCACGGGAAACGCCGGCGGTCAGCACGACGGCGGCGCGCGTGCCTCGTTCGCCCAGTTCGCCGATCAGCCCCGGCAGCGTTTCGGCCGGCGTGCAGAGCACGGCCAGGTCCGGCGCCTCCGGCAGTGCGCGAACGTTCGAATAGGCGCGTCGATCCGCCACCTGCTCGTGCTTCGGGTTGACCGGCCAGACTGGCCCCGCGAAACCGCCGGCCAGCAGGTTGCGCATCACCGTGCGGCCAACGCTTGCTTCGCGATCGGACGCGCCGATCACGGCGACCGAGCGCGGCGCGAGCAGCCGGTCGAGGTTGCGGATGCTCATTGCGAGCTGGGCCGGCAATCG
>JAHEDN010000185.1 GCA_024641225.1 Burkholderiales bacterium
GTGCCCGGGGTCGTTTCCCCGCTGCCGCAGGAAGCAAGCAGGACGATGGCGCCGGCACAGGCAGCCGCCCGTGCCTGCCGCAAGTTCAGCTGCTGCACTCGGCAGCCCCCGGATCGGAATGCGTTCACGCGCAGGACTGTGCCGGCAACGGCCGCGGTAATCAAGCCGTGCGAACCACTCGCCGGCGCAACCGGCTGTGCGAACTGTCTACTGGGGAGCGCCTTCGCTGCTGCGAAGCAGCGGCCGGGCGCCGGCGACTACGAGTTCCCGAAAGCGTTGCAATTCGGCATCGAAGCGGCTGTTGATCCGGGCCATGTCGACCTGCATGTCGCTGATCAGGCGCTGTTCGGCCTGGATCAGGTCCTTGTTCGACTCGATCGAACGCTCCAGCTTGTGGGGCATCTTGCGGGTCGCGTAAAACTCCGCCTCGTTCGTCAGCCTCGTTCGTTCGAGCTCGAACTCCTTGAGCCGCAGCTTCGATCGTTCGATGACCGCCTGCCGGCCGGCCAGCGCCGACTGACGCATCACCTCGATCTCTTCCTCGGTGGCGTAGGTTTCCATCAGCGCGATGTCGCGCCGCGCCTGCGAGCGCCGTGCCTCCTTCGCTTCGTATTCGCGCCGCGCCTTCTCGGCGCGCTCCCTGCGCTGTTCCTCGGTCAGCGGCGGCTCGATCACGCGCCGCACCGAGCCATCGGCCCGCATTTCGCGCACCGGGAGGTTCGCGCATTCGCGGGGCGGGCGGTCGGACGTGATCGTCCTGCCGCTGGCGTCGGTACACACATACAACTCGGCCGATGCCGGTGCGCCGATCAGGAGCATCGCCAGCAGTGCGGCGAAAGCGGCGGCGCGGTGGTGGTCATGCGCCATATCGCCTCCTGTACTCGAGCATCGCCTGCCGGTGCGGCCTGAGCGCAGCAGCCGTGGGGGCATCGGAGTCGATGAATTCCATCAGGTCCTGCAGGCTGGCCACGGCGACGACGGGAATGCCAAACGACTGCTCGAATGCCGCGACTGCGGAGAGCGACGACAGTGCATCGTCGGCACCTGTCCTTTCGCGGCGATCGAGCGCGATCAGCACGCCGCAAGGCGCGGCCCCGTGCGCGCGGATCAGTTCGACCGATTCGCGCTTGGCGGCCCCATCGGTGATCACGTCGTCGACGATCAGCACGCGACCGGCAAGTTCGGCGCCGACGATCAAGCCGCCTTCGCCGTGCGCCTTCGCTTCCTTGCGGTTGAATGAAAACGGCACGTCCACCCCGAAGTCGGCCAGCGCCATCGCCGTTCCCGCCGCAAGGGTGATGCCCTTGTAGGCAGGTCCGAACAGCATGTCGAATTCGACACGGCCGGCGACCCGCGCCGCCAGCAGCGCCTGGGCGTAGAAGCGCGACAGGCGCCCGAGCGTCGAACCGCGCGAGAAAAGCCCGGAATTGAAGAAGTACGGCGAGCGGCGCCCCGACTTCATCGTGAAATCGCCGAACTTCAGCACCCCGGACTGCAGGGCGAACTCGATGAACTGCCTCGACAGGTTTTCCATGGTCGCGGGTCCGCGCGCCGACTGAATGGATTGTGACAAAAAAACGCTATCGTCCGTGTCGTCCGTCCAACCTAATCCACAGCCGCTTGGCACCTCGATGTTTCGCGTATTGACCTTGAACGTCAACGGCATCCGTTCGGCTGGCACGAAGGGGTTGTTCCGGTGGCTCCCGAAGGCCGATGCCGACGTGGTCTGCCTGCAGGAGACCAAGGCACACGAAGCGGATATTCCAGATGCCTGGCGCTTCCCCGACGACTTGCACGGTCATTTTCACTGCGCACAGAAGAAGGGATACAGCGGGACCGCGCTGTACTCGAAGAAGGCGCCGCTGCGCGTCGCCACCGGCTTCGGCGTGCCCGAGTTCGACGGCGAAGGTCGCTACCTAGAGGCCGAGTTCAAGAAGGTCACCGTGGTTTCGGTGTACTTCCCGTCGGGTTCGTCGGGCCCCCACCGACAGGAGTCCAAGTACCGCTTCCTCGAAGTGTTCTTTCCTCACCTGCAGCGACTGCGGGCCGAAGCGATCGCCGCCGGACGCGAAGTGATCGTCTGCGGCGACGTCAACATCGCGCACAGGGAAATCGACCTGAAGAACTGGCGTGCGAACCAGAAGAACTCCGGCTTCCTGCCGGAGGAGCGCGCCTGGCTGACCCGCGTGTTCGACGAACTCGGTTGGGTCGACGTGTTCCGTCGCATCGAGCCGCGGCCCGAGCAGTACACGTGGTGGAGCAACCGAGGCCAGGCCTGGAAGAAGAACGTCGGCTGGCGGATCGATTACCAGATTGCGACCCCCGGCATCGCAGTCAAAGCGAAGCGGGTGGAGATCTACAAGACGAAGCGGTTTTCCGACCACGCGCCGCTGATCATCGACTACTCCGGCCGCGTCTGACCGGCGTTTTCCTCGGTGCCACCTCGCTCGCTCGCGCGGCCTTGCCGGGTCTGCGCGTGCGCGATCCAGCGACCGATGACCCCGGCCGGTTCGTTGTCGGCGAGCGGCAGCGGTTCGATCTGGCCGCGGAGGTCCATGACCTTGCCGCCAGGGGTGCGGAAGACCTGAACGACGGCGAGTCGATGGCGGTGCGCCGCTACACTGGCTCGGCCATGCCCGCCCACCCGTGACCGCTACGCCCGCCTCCACCGATGCCGAGCGGGTCAGAGCCCGCGGCCCGCGCGCCTGGCTGCGGGCGCTCGCCGTCTACCGCGAGCCGCCGGTGGTGCGCATGCTGTTTCTCGGATTCTCCGCGGGGCTGCCGCTGCTGCTGGTGTTCGGCACGCTGTCGTTCTGGCTCCGTGAAGCCGGCGTCGACCGCACCACGATCGGATTTGTCAGCTGGGTCGCGCTGGCCTACGCGTTCAAGTGGGCGTGGGCGCCGCTGGTCGACCGGCTGCCGCTGCCGTGGCTGACCGCGCGACTCGGCCGCCGCCGTAGCTGGTTGCTCGTCTCGCAACTGGTGGTCGCGGCCGGCCTCGTCGGCATGGCGCTCACCGATCCGGCGCTGCAGCTTCGCGCGCTGGTCCTGTTCGCCTTGCTCACCGCCTTCGCTTCAGCGACCCAGGACATCGCGCTCGACGCGTACCGGATCGAATCGGCAGCAATGGAAAAACAGGCGGCGCTGGCCGCCGCGTATCAGACCGGTTACCGCCTGGCGATGATCTGGGCTGGCGCCGGCGCGCTGGCCATCGCCGCCCGCTTCGATCCGAGCGAGGCCGAGTATCACTTCGCCCCCTGGACGATCGCCTATCTGGCGATGGCTGCGTCGATGGTCGTCGGCATCGTCACCACGCTGCTCGCGCCCGAGCCGGCGGTCGGCGATGCCCCGCTGCTGCCGCGTGAAGGCGGCGCCCTCCACCGGCTCGGCGCCTGGTTGCATGACGCGGTCGTGAGTCCGTTTGCCGACTTCGTGCGTCGCTACCGCTGGCACGCGGTGCTGCTGCTGGCGCTGATCGCCAGCTATCGGATGAGCGACGTGGTGATGGGCGTGATGGCGAACCCCTTCTACCGCGACATGGGCTTCAGCAAGGACGAGGTCGCCGCGGTTTCGAAGGTGTACGGCGTGGTGATGACACTCGCCGGCGCCTTCGTCGGCGGCGTGCTCAGCCTGCGTTTCGGCGTGCTGCGCACGCTGTTCGCCGGCGCGCTGCTGTCGGCGGCGACCAACCTGTTGTTTGCCTGGCTGGCCGTGCGCGGCCACGACCTCACCTTTCTCGTCTTCGCAGTGTCCGCCGACAACCTGTCGGCAGGCATCGCTTCCAGCGCCTTCGTTGCTTACCTGTCAGGGCTGACCAACGTCGCCTACTCAGCCACCCAGTACGCGCTGTTCTCGTCGGTGATGCTGCTGCTGCCGAAATACATTGCCGGCTGGTCGGGCTGGGCGGTCGACGCCTTCGGCTACGTGAACTTCTTCATCGGCACCGCGGTTCTCGGCGTGCCGGTGCTGCTGCTGGTTTGGCTGGCGAGCCAGGCGCAGCGCGCTACGCCACCGGCCACCGCGAGCGGAGCCGAGGGTTACGGCTCGCCGTCCCAGTAGTCCAGATCGGCGTCGGGCCGGTGCATGCGCCGTCCCCCCACGAGCGGCCCGTTCACGCCGGAGAACACGCCGTACTTGCCCGAGTCGGGATACTCGACGACTTCGGGGGTTTCCTGCGTGCTGATCGACAGGTACTTGAGCGGCCCGTCCGAGGTGTTGATGATCTGGTGCGGATACTCCGGCCCGGGCGGAATGCCGATCACGTCGCCGGCGCGGATCGGGATCATCTCGCCGGCCACGCGCAGCGTGCCTTTGCCTTCGAGGACCACGAACATTTCCTCCTGCGCGTAGTGGAAGTGATACGGGCAGGTCACCTTGCCTGGCGGCACGATGTCGATCGCCGCGCCCAGCTTGCGCGCCGCCGTGCCCGCCTCGCGCGGTCCGACCAGCCCGGCGTAACGCGAGCCTGCGTAGACCGGCTCGCGGCTGTGGGTCTCGAAATCGACCTCGTTGAAATTGCGGATCAGCTTCGCGCGCAGATCGATCGCCATCGGCTCACTTGCCCTCGAAGCGATACACCGCCAGCGTTGCGCGAAGGTTCGGCGCCCAATTCACGGGGCGGCTGTCGGCAAGCAAGGCGCGGCCGGTGATCGCGAAGCCGAGCTTGGCAGCGAGGATCTCGAAATCCTTCGGCGTGCACAGGTGGATGTTGGGCGTGTCGTACCACTGGTAGGGCATCTGCGGCGATACCGGCATGTGCCCGCCGGTGAGCGACAGCAGATGCTTCCAGTGGCCGAAGTTCGGGAAGCTGACAATCCCCTGCTTGCCGACCCGCGCCATCTCGCGCAGGATGCCCTCGGTGTTGTGCATCGCCTGCAACGTCTGCGACAGCACGACGACGTCGAACATGTCGTCGCTGAACATGCGCAGGCCACTCTCGAGGTCGGCCTGGATCACGTTTACGGATCCGCGAATGCACTCCAGCACGTGCCCATCGTCGATGTCGACGCCGTAGCCGCGGCAGTTGCTCGCCTCGCGCAGGTGGGCCAGCAGCGCCCCGTCGCCGCAGCCGAGATCGAGCACGTGCGCGCGGGGGGCGATCCACTCGGCGATGAGCTTGAGGTCGACGCGCAGGGTCATGACGCCCTCTCGCTTGCGGAACGGCGACACTTCATGCGCCCACCTCGTGCGCGATGCGATCGAAGTACGCGGCCACAGCGCGGTGATAGCGGGGATCGTCCATCAGAAAAGCGTCGTGACCGTGCGGCGCGTCGATCTCGGCGTACGAAACGTCGCGCCCGTTGGCAATCAGCGCCTCGACGATCTCGCGGGTGTGCGCCGGCGCGAAGCGCCAGTCGGTGGTGAACGACGCGAGGAAGAAGCGCGCCTGCGCCGTCGCCAGCGCCCGCACCAGGTTGCCTCCATGCGCCCGCGCCGGATCGAAATAGTCGAGCGCGCGCGTGATCAGCAGGTAGGTGTTGGCATCGAAGTAGTCGGCGAACTTGTCACCCTGGTAGCGCAGGTAGCTCTCGACCTCGAACTCGATGCCGAACGAGTAGCCGTAGTCCTTGTGGCGCAGCACGCGGCCGAACTTTTCGGCCATGTCGGCACCCGACAGGTAGGTGATGTGGCCGATCATCCGCGCCACGCCGAGCCCGCGCCGCGGCTTCACGCCGTGCGCGTAGTAGTCGCCGCCGTGGAAATCCGGGTCGTTCTGGATCGCGGTGCGCGCCACGTCGTTGAAGGCGATGTTCTGCGCGGTGAGCTTGGGCGTCGTCGCAATCGCCACGCAATGGGCGATCCGGCTCGGATACTGCAGCGTCCAGCTCAGGGCCTGCATGCCGCCAAGCGAGCCGCCCATCACCGCGGCGAAGCGTTCGATGCCGAGGCGATCGGCAAACCGCGCCTGCACATTGACCCAGTCCTC
>JAHEDN010000186.1 GCA_024641225.1 Burkholderiales bacterium
CTCGAGGCGCATGCGCGGTGACGTGCCGATGAAGGTCATCGGCTTCATCGGCTACTCGAACACCGGAAAGACCACGCTGATCGAGAATCTGATCCCGATCTTCATCGCCCGCGGCCTGACTGTGTCGACGGTGAAGAATGCCCACCATGGCTTCGACATGGACCGGCCCGGCAAGGACTCATACCGCTACCGGCAAGCGGGTTCGGCGCAGGTGCTGATCGCCACCGCCGAGCGCTGGGCGCTGCTCAGCGAAGTACGCCAGGGACCGGCCCCACTCGAGCAACTGATCGCGCAACTGGCACCGTGCGATCTGGTGCTCGTCGAGGGCTTCAAGAGTGAAGGGCTGTTTCCGCGCATCGAAGTGCGGCGCTCGACCAGCACCGAGCCGCCGATCTTCCCGCACGACCCCAACGTGGTCGCGGTTGCGGCGGATCACGCGGTCGACACGCGGCTGCCCGTGCTTGACCTGAACGACGCCGCTAAGATTGCCGCGTTCATCGCTGAGCACCTCGACCTGTCCTGATGTTGTCCGTCGAAGAAGCGCTGGCGCGGCTTCTTGCGCAGGCGCACCGCATCGCCGATGCCGAAACGGTGTCGACGCTCACCGCGAACGGCCGCGTGCTCGCCCGGCCGCTGGTCTCGGCGCTCGACGTTCCGCCGATGGATAACTCGCAAATGGACGGCTATGCGCTGCGCTGCGCCGACGTGGTATCGGTGCCAACCACCTTGCAAGTGACGCAGCGGATCGCTGCCGGCCACGTCGGCGCGGCGCTGGCGCCAGGTACTGCAGCGCGCATATTCACCGGCGCGCCAGTGCCGCCCGGGGCGGATGCGATCGTCATGCAGGAAGCGGCGACCGCGGCCGGCGACGAGGTGACGATCAACGAAATGCCCAGGCCGGGCGCCTGGATCCGTCGCGCCGGATTCGACGTGGCGCGTGGCGGGACGGTGCTTTCGGCCGGCCATCGGCTGCGGCCGCAGGACTGCGGCCTGGCCGCATCGATCGGGATGGCCGAACTCACTGCCGTAAGGCGGCCCCGGGTGGCCGTGTTCTTCACCGGCGATGAACTGGTGATGCCCGGCGAGCCGCTGCCGCCGGGTCGCATCTACAACTCCAACCGCTTCGTGCTGCGTGGACTGCTCGAGCGCCTGGGCTGCGAGGCGATCGACCTGGGCATCGTTCCCGACGACTTCGAGCGCACGCGGCAGATGTTCGTCAAGGCGGCGGAACGGGCGGATCTGATCGTGACTTCCGGCGGTGTCTCCGTCGGTGAAGAGGACCACGTCAAGCCGGCGGTGCAGGCCGAGGGGTCGCTCGACCTGTGGCAGATCGCGATGAAGCCCGGCAAGCCGCTGGCCTTCGGCGAAGTCCGCGGCGTGCCGGTCATCGGCCTGCCGGGCAATCCGGTGTCGAGCTTCGTGACCTTCCTGCTTTTCGCGCGGCCCTTTATCCTGCGCCTGCAGGGCGTGGTCGATGTCGCCCCGCGCGCGCTGCCGCTGCGCGCCGATTTCGACTGGCCGAGGGCAGACAAGCGGCGCGAGTTCCTTCGCGCGCGCGTCAACGATGAAGGCGGCATCGAACTGTTCGCGAACCAGAACTCGGCCGTGCTGACCTCGACGGCCTGGGCCGATGGTCTCATCGACAATCCCGCCGGCAGCACGATCGCGCGCGGGGCGACCGTGCGCTACCTGCCTTTCGCGGAGCTGCTCGGGTGAAGGTCACCGTGCTTTACTTTGCGCAGCTGCGCGAGGCGGTTGGCCGCGACCGCGAGACGCTGGATCTTCCGCCCGAGGTGGTCACGGTCGGCGCGCTTCGTCAGTGGCTGGTCGGCCGCGGGTCGCCATGGACCGAAGCGTTCACCGGGATCCGGCGCATCCGCGCCGCCGTCGCCCAGGACATGGCCCGCGAGGAGACGCTGCTCGCCGAAGGGGCAGAAGTCGCGTTCTTTCCGCCGGTCACCGGAGGTTAGATTGATCGGCCCCCGCGCTCACTGCGTTCGCTGCCCCCCATGGCGGCGCTCAACCTCCTTGGGGCGGCCCGGCGGGGGTTGAGGTGAACGGCCCCCACGCTCACTGCGTTCGCTGCCCCCCATGGGGGCGCTCAACCCCCTTGGGGCGGCCCGGCGGGGGTTGAGGTGGTCCGCATTCAACGTGAGGATTTCGATGCCGGCGCGGAGATAGCACGGCTGCGCGCCGGCGATGCGCGTATCGGCGCGGTGGCCAGTTTTGTCGGCGTGGCACGCGACCGCAACGATGGCAGCCTCGTGTCAGCGATGATGCTCGAGCATTATCCCGGCATGACCGAGAAGGCGATCGAAGCAATCGTGGAGCGGGCCAGGTCGCGCTGGCCGGTGTTCGAGGTCCTGGTCATCCACCGCATCGGCGAGTTGAGGCCGCTGGAGCAGATCGTGCTGGTCGTCGCCGCTGCCGCGCATCGCGGCGATGCGTTCGCTGCCTGCGAGTTCGTGATGGATTACCTGAAGACCGAGGCGCCGTTCTGGAAGAAGGAATCGACGCCGGACGGGGACCGCTGGGTCGACGCGCGCGAATCCGACGAGGCCGCGCGCGGCCGCTGGGAACGGGCCGGCTGAGCCACGCCGCGTAGGCGTCCGCAGGCTCCCGAGAGGCCGCGCCGGCTGGCGGCGGCCGTGCGGTCGGCCGAGCGATCCTCGCTACTCTGGCGCGATGCCGGCTTCGCGCAGAAAGCCGTGCAGTTCGCGCGCAAAGCGCTCGTATCCGGCAGCGTTGGCGTGGATCCTGTCCGACTTCAGCGACGCGTTGGACAGGATCTCGGCCCAGCCCGAGGCAAACAGCGGCACGCCATGAGTGGCGGCCAGTGCGCCGTACAGCGGGTGGTCGTCGAGGGCGCCCAGCAGGGCCGCTGCGACCGTCGGCCTAGGCACTGCAATCAGCACCGCCTGCGCGCCGGCTGCGCGAATCTCGTCGAGCATGGCGTCGATGTGCCTCCGGGTCTCGGCCTCCGGCACCTGTCGAAGAAAGTCGTTGCCGCCGATCGACAGCAGCACCAGCCTTGGCTGGTGCTCGGCGAGCAGCTTCGGCAGCCGCTCGCGTGCCTGCGCACTGGTGTTGGCCGGCACGCCGGCGTTGACCACGTTCCAGCCGGTCAATCCGGCGAGCCGCGCGGGATATGCAGCATCGGCACCGGCACCGTTGCCGAAGGTCAGCGAATCGCCGACTGCCAGAACGGAGGTGCCGGCCGGAATCGTCGAATAGCGGGCAGCCTTGCGTCCGCAGGCGGCAAGCAGCGGCGCAGCGGCAAGCGCAGCGAGCAACCGGCGGCGGCTCACCAACGCGCCGCGCTCAGTCGAAGGCGATGGTGTAGACGAAATCCAGCGCATTGTCGGTGCCGCCGCGTGCGACCACCGACAGCCGTTGCGACAAGCGGTAGTTGAGCTGCAGGAAGCGGCTCGTTCCGGAGATCGCCTGCTCGTAGCTCACGGTCAGCGCCTCGTTGACGTTTTTGCCGATGGTGATGATCTCGCCGGAGACGGTGGCCGCCGATGCTTCGTCGCTGCGCAGCGCGCCGGCGACGCTTCGCGCCGGTAGCAGCGAAGCGATGCCGATGTTGCCGCTGCGGATCGACAGCTCATCGACGCCGATCGCTCGCGCCACGCGGGTCGAGTAGCCCTCGCTGGAGCCGCTCAACAGGCCGGCCGCCGCCTGCGCCAGGGCGATGTTGTCGCCGCCCGACTGATCTGGCGGGCGCCCCAGCACGAGCCACGACAGTGCCTCGGCGTCGGCCATCGGCGGGTCGCTGTGCATGCGCACCAGGGGCGCTGAGGCCGTGCGCGTGATCGTCACGCCAACCTCGACCGGCAGCCCGGTGCGCAGCGCGAGGATGTCGAGCCCGGGGTTCTCCGGGGCGCCCTGGAAGTTCAGCCGGCCGCGCGCGATCTTCAGTTTCTGTCCGAACCCCTCGTAGGTGCCGTCGACCGCTTCGATGCTCCCCACCGCGGTCACCGCGCCGCGCCCGGCGCTGCGCAGCCGTACCGCGCCTTCCACTCGCGTGCTCAGTCCCTTGCCGCGCATGTAGAAGGCCCGGCCAAGGTCGATGCCGAGATCGAATCCCAGCGTCACGCGCCGTGCGCGCGACGCAGCGGCATCCTCGGCCTTGACAACGACCACGTCGGACGACAGCGACGGCAGTTCCGAGCGTGTCAGGCCGAGGAAGCCGGCTTCCGCGGCGAAGGCGCCGTTGACCTGCACGTGCTTAGCGGAGGTTTCGATGTTGCCGCCACCGGAGGCGACGACCCAGCGATCCGGCCGCTGCAGCAGCGGCAGCTTGCTGGCAGCGACCTGGATGACACCACTCAAATCGCCCAGCCGCACCTGGCCATTGGCGCTGACCGAACCCTCTTCGCCGTCCTTTATCGCGGCCTCGGCACGGCGATCGTCGGGTCGAACGCGCGGTGGTCCACTGAACTTCAGTTCGTCGAGCACGAGCAGGTCGTTCTCCAGGTGCGCCGACAGGCGTCCGTTTTCCAGCCGCACCCCCTGCTCGACCCAGGCCATGCGCAGCGCGTCGCCGGTGAGCCGGCCTGTCGCGGTCGGATTGGCCGGTGTGCCTTCGATGCGCACCGTGCTGGACAGGTTGCCGCCGAGGCGGACGTTGGCGCGCAGGTGATCGGAAAGGAGCGCATTGACCCAGTCCATCGTCGGCATGTCGAAGGCGCCGCTGATCAGCCACGGACGAGCCTGGGCCAGGCGCCAGCCGGCGTCCGGCGAATGCTCCAGCCAGGCGTCGAATTGCGCGCCGAGGCCGCCATTGCGCGCGCTTTCGATGCGGGTGATGGCGGCGAGGCGGTTTGCGGTCACGCGCGCTTCCAACCGGGCATCGACAAGGCCGAGTGCCGAATCGGGGCCGCGGCCCGCGTACAGGTCGCCTCCGCTGCGCTCGATCAGCAAGTGGCCGTCGATGCTGTCGCTGACCAGGCGCAGGTCCCACTCGCCGCGAAGCTCGAGCAGCATGCGCTCACCGGTCGGTGCCAGCACCGGCGCCAGTGCACCTTCAATCGGGACTGCGAAGCGCGTGGGCTGCAGGCCGCTGAAGCTGCCGCGCGTGACGACGCCGCCGTTCTCCGTGCGAACGCGGACATCATCGAAGCGCACGTGCTCGACGGCAAATTGCGCCGGTCCGAACTCAAAGCCACCGGTACTGATCGAGAGTCCGGTCGGCATGAGCAGTCGCAGGTCGAGTGGGGGTCCGATCGCCGCCTCGCGGACGCGACCGCGCCAGGCGTTGTCGCGCCAGCCGCCGTCCGCATAGACAAAGGCACCTTGCGCCTTGTCTGCCGTCGCCTGCAGGCGGAAGCCGTGGCTCGACAGTCGTCCGTCGACGGAGAGCGTCACGGCCTGTGCGGCCGCGTTGGGCTGCCGTGCATTGCGGTAGTCGGCCGCGCCGGCCTTGATGCTGAGCACGCCATCCGCGCCGCCGCCATAGCTCGCTTCGGACTCCAGGCTGGCCAGCGAATGGTCGCCGTAGCGCAGAGCCTTGCCGGTGAGTCGTGCCTGAAACTCGGGGGCGTGCCAGTCACCTCGTGCCGAGCCGGAGAGCGTGACCGCGCCGGCCAGCGGGGTCTTCGACGCCGACGGCAGCAGTTCGTCGATCGCGGGCACGTCGAGCTTCACGTCGAGCTTGCGGTCCGCGGTACCTAGCCCGCCCTTGGCCAGCAGGCGTGCCGAGCGCACGGTGAGATCGACGTCAACGTCGAAGTGCTGCTCCGCATCCACGTCGATGCGGCCGCGGCCGGCCAGCGGCCTTCCCCAGGCACGGCTGTCGCCGAGCTCGAAGCGGATCCGGCCGGCCGGCTGCGGCCTGAGCACGCCGTCGACCAGGAAACTGCCGCTCAGGCGGGCGTCGATGCCCTTGACCAGCCGCCCCGGTTCGAAGCGCTCCAGCG
>JAHEDN010000187.1 GCA_024641225.1 Burkholderiales bacterium
GGTTGCCGAGCAGGGCGATCGCGTGTCCGCCGAGCGACCTGATGAAGCGCAGCGAATCGAGCGACCGTGGCCCGCGGTTGACCAGGTCGCCGATGAAGAGCAGGCGCGACGAAACCGGCAGTTCTTCAAGCAGCTGCTGCAGGCTGTCCAGGCAACCCTGCACGTCGCCGATGACCCACAGCGGCTCTTCGGCCGTGCTCACACGCCGCGTACCTTCGCCAGCAGCGCGCTTGTCGAGCGCTCGAACTCGAACGGAATCGCCACCGTCCGCGCGCCCCACGACCGCGCCAGCTGCGCCTCGGGGATCATCGCCATGTCGTAGTCGCCACCCTTGACATAGACGTCAGGGCGGACGACCTCGAGCACCGGCAGCGGCACCGACTCGTCGAACACGATGACCATCGACACGCTCTCCAGCGCGGCCAGCACCGCCGCACGGTCGGCCTCGGTGTTGATCGGCCGATCGTCGCCTTTTCCGAGGCGCCGCACCGAGAGGTCCGAATTCACGGCCACCACGAGGCTTGCACCGAGGCCGCGCGCGCGCGCCAGGTAGGTGACATGGCCGCGGTGCAGCAGGTCGAATACGCCGTTGGTCAGCACCAGCGGGCGCGCCAGGCGCTCGGCTGCTCGGGCCAATTCATCGCGGGCGACGATCTTCGCTTCGAACAGCGGTGGCTCACGCATGAGCGCCCTCGCTCAGCACCGCGCGAAGCGTCTCGCTGTGCACCGCGTCGGCCAGCGAGGCGAAGCGCGCGGTCGCCTCGGGCGCCATCCCGGCCGGCGGCAGCGCTCGACCGTCGGTGCCGAGCAGCACGCGGTGGGGCACGCCGGCAGCAAACGCGGCCTCGATGTCGGAGGCCTTGTCGCCGAACAGCACCGAGCGGGCGAGGTCGAGCGACAACTCGCGGGCCGCGGCGAGAAGCAAGCCCGGCGCCGGTTTTCGGCAGCCGCAGTCGAGACGGAGGTCGGGAAGCAACGCTTGTGGATGATGCGGACAGTGGTAGACGCCGGCAAGCGGTGCGCCGGCGGCGGCGAACCTGCCCGTCATCCACGCGGTCAGCCGCCGGTAGTCGTCTTCGGTGTACAGGCCGCGACCGATGCCGGACTGATTGGTCACCACGACCAGCGCGAAGCCCCAGCGGCGCAACTGCGCGCAGCCCGATAGCAGGCCGGGCACGAACTCGAACTCTTCGCTGCGGAACACATAGCCGTGATCGATGTTGACTACGCCGTCACGGTCGATGAAGGCGGCGCGGCGCAAGTCCGGCGCGGCCGACATCAGGCGTTGCCCAGCAGCCAGTCGACGTACGAGGCGACGCCTTGCTCGACGCTGGCCATGGGTCGCGAGAATCCCGCAGCACGCAGCAGCGCCAGGTCGGCCTGCGTGTAGGCCTGATACTTGCCGCGTAGTGCTTCCGGAAAGGGCAGGTATTCGATTCGCTGTGCTGCGACCGCTTCGGCCAGCGGCAGCGACGGTTCGCCGCCATGCCTTCGCAGCGCGTTGATCACCGCCAGCGCCACGTCGTTGAATGGCTGCGCGCGACCCGTGCCGACGTTGTAAATCCCGGTGACCGGCCGCTCGAGAAAGAACAGATTGACCGCGACTGCATCGTCGACGTGGATGAAATCGCGCCGCTGCTCACCGTCGGCGTAGCCGTGGCTACCCTCGAACAGCCGCACCTTGCCGTCGGCGCGGAACTGATGGAAGTGGTGAAACGCGACCGATGCCATCCGCTCCTTGTGCGCCTCGCGTGGACCGTAGACGTTGAAATAGCGCAGGCCGATCACCGGCGCCGTGGGCGAACCGAGCCGGCGGCGCACGATCTGGTCGAACAGGAACTTCGAGTAGGCGTAGACGTTCAGCGGCCGCTCGTTCTTGCGCGCCTCCGCGTACACCGGCCCCAGCCCGTAGACCGAAGCCGACGAGGCATAGATGAAGGGGACGTTCTGTCCCTGGCACCAGTCGAGCAGTTCGATCGAGTAGCGGAAATTGTTGTCGAGCATGTAGCGGCCGTCGGAGGCCATCGTGTCCGAGCAGGCGCCCTGGTGGAAGACCGCCTCGGGCCGGCCGATCGCGCCGCGCGCCAGCAGCGATCGGAAATCGGACTTGTCGAGGTAGTCGGCAATCTCGCAGTCGGCCAGGTTGTGGAACTTCCCGGCGCGGGTCAGGTTATCGACTGCGACGATGTCGGTCTCGCCCCGGTCGTTCAGCGACTTGACCAGATTGGCGCCGATGAAGCCGGCGGCGCCGGTGACGATGACGGTCATGATGCGGAGGCCTCGGCAAAGAGCTCCTCGTACGATACCGTCGCCGTGCCCAGTTTGCCGACCACGATGCCTCCGGCGCGGTTGGCTGCGGCGACTGCGTCCTGCAGCGGCCGCCCTGCGGCCAGCATCACCGCCAGCACCGCGATCACCGTGTCGCCGGCACCGCTCACGTCGAACACCTCGCGTGCCTGCGCCGGGACGCTCCAGGTCTGCCCGTCGGAGAACAAGGTCATTCCTTCCTCGCTGCGCGTCAGCAGGATCGCCCGCAGGTCGAGCCCGGTGCGGAGCTTCTGCGTGCGTTGTTCCAGATCTGCCTCGTCGCGCCAGCCGCCGATCACTTCGCGCAGTTCGGCCCGGTTCGGCGTGACCAGCGTGGCGCCGGCGTAACGCGAGTATTCGCCGCCCTTCGGGTCGACCAGGACCGGTCGGCCTGCCGCCCGCGCCAGTTCGATCATCCGCGCGATGTGGGCCAGCCCGCCCTTTCCGTAGTCGGAAAGCAGCACCACGTCGCATTCCGGCAGCAGGCGTCTGTACTCTTCGAGGTGTGCCGCAAGCACTTCCGCCTCGGGTGCCGTTTCGAAGTCCACCCGCACGATCTGCTGCCGGCGGCCGATCACACGCACCTTGACGGTCGTCGCCAGGCGCGGATCGGTGTGCAGGTGGCCACGAATCTCGCTTGCGGCCAGCAGCCTGCCGATGCTGCGTCCGGCATCGTCTTCGCCAACGACGGTCAGCAGCTGTGCCTGCGCGCCGAGCGAGACGATGTTGCGCGCCACGTTCGCGGCGCCGCCGAGCCGCTCTTCCGTGGAACGGACATGAACCACCGGAACCGGGGCCTCGGGCGAGATGCGTTCGACGTCGCCGAACCAGTAGCGGTCGAGCATCGCGTCGCCGACCACGAGGACGCGACAGCGCGCGAGCTGTGCGGGCGACGGGGTCGACGTCATCGGAGAAGGTAGCCGTAACACCTGATCAGACAGGCGTCGTCGCCGCGTGCGGGGGCAAGGCGCATCGCGGTCGCGTCAGGGACTAGGAACTCGTGTCCGCGCCCGTGCGTAGGCCACTGGTGCCGGTTGCCTCGTCGGTCTGGAGCTGCCGCACGAGGCGGCGATAGCGCCAGAAGTTCGTCGACGACCACATCCGCGCCAGGCTCGAAAAGTGCCAGCGGAAATGACGCCACGAACGATGGCTCAGCTGCTGCGCCGCGTGGACCACCTGGACCTGCTGCACGAAGGCGATCGGCCAGCCGGCGAGGCGCAGGCGCGCGCAGATGTCGAAGTCCTCGCAGTACATGAAGAAGCCTTCGTCGAATCCACCGACCGCGGCGAAGGCGTCGGACCGGAACAGCAGGAACATGCCGGCGAACCAGCGCGGGACTTCGGGCGGCACGTAGTTCGGCATGCGGCGCTGGATCAGCTCTGCGGGCGTGATCAGGCTGCGGGCCGTGTCCGCGATGCGGCCATCGGGTTCAAGCACTGCCGGCGCGGCGACGCCGGCGCCGGCGCGCAGGTTGTTGATCAGCGCCGGGAAGGGATTGCCCATCAGCGCGATGTCCGGATTGACGACGGCGAAATACTCCGTATCGCACTTGCGGAACGCAGCGTTGTGATTCATGCCGAATCCGAGCGGAACGCGGTTGCGGATGACCTCCACACGCGGCGAGCGTGGCCTGCTCGCCACCGGCGGGATCTCGGGCAGGTTCTGCGTCAGGATGACGCGCGCCAGCTGGGGCGCGTCGAGGCCTGCCAGATCGGCGATCAGGGCATCGACGAGAGCGTGCTGTTCATGGCTGACTACGGATAGAGTGACGCGGCCCTTGTTCATTCTCGGTTCGGTATCAGGCGACTGGATGTCGTGAGTTATTGGATTGTTGACACCAAGCCCCGGCGGTCCGGACCTGATGCCGCGCACTCGGTCTTGCCGGCACTTGAGCGGCGACGCGGATGATAACGTCAGCCATCGGCTGGGGTCGGGGACGTGGGAAGGCGCCGGCGCATTGGATGCGGCAATGCTGCCACTCAAAAGCCGGATCGGCGGTAACAAATCATGAGCGCCCGCTAGCCAATCCACGTTATGGACGGCGATGGAGGACGCCGCCGACAGAACCGCGACCGGCTGCCGAAACTTCCGCTTACATCACGGATTCGCGGTCGACCTTTTGCAGGGTCGAAGCGCGGCTCACGCGAACTGTTCTCCGGCGGCAAGCGCCAGGTCCAGTGCAACGTCCCATTCCGGCAGGGCGACGCCCCACCGTTGCGCCAGCCGATCACAGCAGAGCACCGAGTTCGACGGACGGGCAGCCGGCGTCGGATATTCGCTACCAGGAATCGCCGTGAGCGACTTGAGCCGTCGTGCCGGGTCCTCCACCCGCGCCAGCATCCGCTCGGCGAAACCATGCCAGGAGGTCCTGCCGCCTGCGGTCATGTGAAAGACGCCACCCCGTGCGGCCAATGAAGCCGCGATCGACGGCCGATCGCGCCCGGCCCGGGCGACGATCGCCGCAATGCCTTCGGCGAGCGAGCGCGCCCAGGTGGGCGCTCCCCACTGGTCATTGACGACTCGCAGTTCCTCCCTTTCCCGTGCCAGTCGCAATATCGTGCGCAGGAAGTTCTGGCCGCGCGTCGCGTACACCCAGCTCGTGCGCAGGATCATCGCCGGCGCGCCGGATGACGTCACTGCACGTTCACCGTCCAGTTTGGTCTGCCCGTAAACCGACAGTGGGTGGGTGGCGTCTTCCTCGACATAGGCGCCCGCCCTGGTGCCGTCGAAGACATAGTCGGTCGACAGATGAATCAGTGACGCGCCCGTGCGCCGCGCCTCCTCGGCCAGAACGGCCGGCGCCTCGGCATTCACGGCGCGCGCGAGGGCAGGCTGCGATTCGGCGCGGTCGACCGCCGTGTACGCGGCGGCGTTGACGATCACGTCGGGCGAGACCTCGCGGACCATCTCGCGCACGGCAGCGGCTTGCGCCAGGTCGCACTGTTCGCGCCCGAACGCGACGACGTCGCCTAGGGTCTGCAGGCTGCGCTGGCACTCCCAGCCGACCTGCCCATCGCGTCCCGTGATCAATATCCGCATCCGTATCGTTCCATCGGCTTCCGACGGCCGCCCTGTGCCCGTTCGGAGTCCAGCACTGGCCCGCGCGCCGCCATGATCGCGCCCGCAGCGGCATCCGCCCCGCCGGCGCCGCGATACTAACCGTGCCGCGGACCCGAACGGGATCACCGCGGAGCCGCGACGTAGAATCGCGGCGCTGCAGCCGGTTCCATACCTTCGCGAGTCGTCGTCGATTGCCTTTGTCCCATCGCGAGCAAGCCCCGCAACGGCCGCTGGTTTCCGCATCCACACGGCCGAGCGCGCCGTCGCGGCAAGGCGAGCGTCCCTCGTCTCGATGCTGGCAGGCGGGCCGGGCGACGGGCGCTGTCCAGCGTTGATGCCGCGAGCGTCGCATCCATGAGTACCTTCGACGCCGAGGCACCTGCGCTCTACGACCGCGAGATAGACGCTTCGCGACGCACGTCGCTGTCGGTGCTGCTGGACCTGATCCCTCCGGGCAGCGACGTGCTCGACGTCGGCATCGGGGGCGGGGCGCTCGGGCAGTTTCTCGGCGCGGTCCGCGGCTGCCGCGTCGACGGCGCGACGATCAGTC
>JAHEDN010000188.1 GCA_024641225.1 Burkholderiales bacterium
CCTTCCGCGACGCGCTGGTTGACCAGCGACTGCGCGCGCTGCAGGTCGGCCTCCTGGGTCTCGAAGTAGAACTGCGCCAGCGCCTCGTCGTTGGCGAGCTCGACCTCGGCGCTGCCGGTCATCAGCAGCAGGGTGCCCTCGGGTCGGACAGGCACCGACTGGGCACCAGCGGCGCCCGACGTCAGGCCGGTGACGGAAAGGCAGACCAACGAAAACCATGTTCGAAGCAGCATCTATTCCTCCGTGGAGCGAGGGATCGCGCCACGGCCCAACGGGTCCGGGCGCTCGTTCCCCAAAGATCCGTTCCTGCAAGGTCAGTTCTTCGACCGATCGACCAGCCGGTTGGCCTTGATCCACGGCATCATCGCGCGCAGCTTCTCGCCGACCTTCTCGATCTCGTGCTCGCCCATCAGGCGGCGGCGTGCGAGCAGGGTCGGCGCGCCGGCCCGGTTCTCGAGGATGAAGCTCTTGGCGTACTCGCCGGTCTGGATGCGCTCGAGCGCCTTCTTCATCGCCGCCTTGCTCCCGGCGTTGACGACATCGGGCCCGGTGACGTACTCGCCGTACTCGGCGTTGTTGGAGATCGAGTAGTTCATGTTGGCGATGCCGCCCTCGTACATCAGGTCGACGATCAGCTTCAGCTCGTGCAGGCACTCGAAGTAGGCCATCTCCGGCGCGTAGCCGGCGTCGACCAGCGTCTCGAAGCCGGCCTTGACCAGCTCGACGCAGCCGCCGCACAGCACGGCCTGCTCGCCGAAGAGGTCCGTCTCGGTCTCCTCGCGGAAGTTGGTCTCGATGATGCCGGCCTTGCCGCCGCCGATCGCCGCCGCGTAAGACAGCGCCACGTCGCGGGCGCGGCCGGACGCATCGCGATGCAGCGCGATCAGCATCGGCACGCCGCCGCCGCCGGCAAAGGTCGACCGCACCGTGTGGCCGGGCGCCTTGGGTGCGACCATGATCACGTCGAGGTCCTCACGCGGCTGGACCTGGCCGTAGTGAATGTTGAAGCCGTGCGCGAAGGCGAGCGCGGCGCCCTTCTTGATGTTGGCGTGGATCGACTGGCTGTAGACCTCGGCGTGGTTCTCGTCGGGCAGCAGGATCATCACGATGTCGGAGTCCTTCACGGCATCGGCGACCTCCTTGACCGCGAAGCCGGCGCTTTCGGCCTTCTTCCACGAGGCGCCGCCCTTGCGCAGCGCGACCGTCACCTTGACGCCCGAATCCTTGAGGTTCATCGCGTGCGCGTGACCCTGCGAGCCGTAGCCGACGATGGCCACGTGCTTGCCCTTGACCAGCGAGAGATCGGCGTCCTTATCGTAGTAAACCTTCATCTGTGTCTCCTCGGAATGTGCAACATGAAGTATGAAATGCGAACCGGCTTGCTCTTCGGGAACTCGGCGCCGGCTGCGTTGCGGCAAGGTGTCGTTCCCGCGCCAGCGGGAACCCATTGTCTTTCGATTGAAAGTCGCTGGATCCCCGCCTTCGCGGGGATGGCACGCGTGGTGGCGCGCGGTGTCAGCTGTCGATACCTAGCCTCGATAAATCAGACGCGCAGGATGCGCTCGCCGCGCCCGATGCCCGAGCTTCCCGTGCGCACGGTCTCGAGGATCGCGGTGCGGTCGACCGCGCGAATGAACGCGTCGAGCTTGCTGTTGTTGCCCGTGAGTTCGATGGTGTAGGTGCGCTCGGTGACGTCGATGATGCGGCCGCGAAAGATGTCGCACATCCGCTTCATCTCCTCGCGCTCCTTGCCCACCGCGCGCAGCTTGATCAGCATCAGCTCGCGCTCGGTGTAGTCGGCCTCGGTAAGGTCGACCACCTTGACCACCTCGATCAACCGGTTCAGGTGCTTGGTGATCTGTTCGATGATGTCGTCCGAGCCGGTGGTGACGATCGTCATCCGCGACAGCGAGGCGTCCTCGGTCGGCGCCACCGTCAGCGTCTCGATGTTGTAGCCGCGCGCGGAAAACAGCCCGACCACGCGCGACAGCGCGCCCGGCTCGTTCTCCAGCAGGACCGAAATGATGTGCCTCATAGGTCTTCGCTTCCCAGCAGCATCTCGGTCAAGCCCCTGCCCGCCTTGACCATCGGCCAGACGTTCTCGGTCTGGTCGGTGATGAAGTCGAGGAACACCAACCGGTCCTTGAGCGTGGTGAATGCCTCGCGCAGCGCCGGCTCGACTTCGGCGGGCTTTTCGATCCGCATGCCGACATGGCCGTAGCTCTCGGCCAGCTTGACGAAGTCCGGCAGCGCGTCCATGTACGAATGCGAATAGCGGCTGCCGTAGTCGATCTGCTGCCACTGCCGCACCATGCCGAGATAGCGGTTGTTGAGGTTCACGATCTTCGGCGTCAGGTCGTACTGCTTGCAGGTGGAAAGCTCCTGGATGCACATCTGCACCGACGCCTCGCCGGTGATCACCGCCACCTGCGCGCCGGGATTGGCCATCTGCACGCCCATCGCATACGGCAGCCCGACGCCCATCGTTCCGAGACCGCCGGAATTGATCCAGCGGCGCGGCTTCTCGAAACGGTAGTACTGCGCCGCCCACATCTGGTGCTGGCCGACATCGGAGGTGACGAAGGCGTCGCCGCCGGTCACCTTCCACAGCGTCTCGACCACGTGCTGCGGCTTGATCAGGCTGCTTGCCCGGTCGTACTTCAGGCAGTCGCGCTTGCGCCATTCGTTGATGCGCTCCCACCACACCTTGAGCGCCGCGGTGTTGGTGCGCGGCGGCGCGGCCTCCAGCTGCGCCAGCAGCTCGATCATCACCTCCTTGACGTCGCCGACGATCGGCACGTCGACCTTCACCCGCTTCGAGATCGACGACGGGTCGACGTCGATGTGAACGATCTTGCGCTGGTTCTGCGCGAAGTGCTTCGGGTTGCCGATCACCCGGTCGTCGAAGCGCGCGCCGATGGCGAGAAGCACGTCGCAGTCCTGCATCGCCATGTTGGCTTCGTAGGTGCCGTGCATGCCGAGCATGCCGACGAAGCGCGGGTCCGAGGCCTTGACGCCGCCCAGCCCCATCAGCGTGTTGGTGCATGGGTAGCCGAGCATGTCCACGAGCCCGTTGAGCAACTCGCTCGAATCGGACAGGATCACGCCGCCGCCGGCGTAGATCATCGGCCGTTCGGCGGCGGCCAGCAGCTGCACCGCCTTCCTGATCTGGCCCTGGTGACCCTTCAGCACCGGGTTGTACGAGCGCATCGCCGGCTGGCGCGGGTATTCGAACCTGCAGCGGGCGACGGTGACGTCCTTGGGGATGTCGACCAGCACCGGGCCGGGCCGCCCGCTGCGAGCGATGAAAAACGCCTTGGCGATGGTCGAGGCCAGATGCCGCACGTCCTTGACCAGGAAGTTGTGCTTGACACACGGCCGGGTGATGCCAACCGTGTCGCACTCCTGGAAGGCGTCCTGGCCGATCGCGTGCGTGGGCACCTGGCCGGAGATGATCACCACCGGGACCGAGTCCATGTATGCGGTGGCGATGCCGGTGACCGCGTTGGTCACGCCCGGCCCGCTGGTTACCAGCGCCACGCCGGTCTTCAGGCTCGAGCGCGAATACGCGTCGGCCGCGTGCACGGCCGCCTGCTCGTGCCGCACCAGGATGTGCTGGAACCTGTCCTGCTTGAAGATCTCGTCGTAGATGTAGAGGACCGCGCCGCCGGGATACCCGAAAACGTGTTCGACCCCCTCTTCTGCCAGGCACCGTACGACGATCTCGGCGCCCGTGATCTGTTCAGTTTGCGATTCCGGCCGCGTGGCGGCGGTTTCCGCGCTGATGGACTGCATGCTGCGACTCCTCTCAAGATCCACAGGAGATTGATTGGATGCCGTTCCGTACCGGCTTGTGACCGGCGGTGCGACGAGCGCGTTTAGCGTGTTCGATGCAACGGGGTGGGCTGCTCCGGGGCTAAGGGCTTCTTGTGGTGCAAGAGCGCGGACGATACTGCAGCGCATCAGAAACGGCAAACGATCGTCGCTTCTCCGGCCAGCCGCTACCCTCTGATAGGATCCCCGCACTCCAATTGACGGCACGCTGCCGGGCGCCGAGGTGCCGGCGGCCGCGGCCGATGGCCACCCGAGAAGAGTTGTCCGAGTTCCTGGCCGGTGTCGAACGGCGCGCGTTCAAGCAGGCGGTGTTCGCAGTGCGCGACGAGTCGCACGCGCTCGACATCGTGCAGGACGCGATGCTGAAGATCGCCGAGCACTACGGCGACCGCCCGGCGGCGGAACTGCCGCTGCTCTTCACCCGGATCCTGCAGAACGCGATCCACGACTTCTTCCGCCGCAGCAAGGTACGCTCGACCTGGGTGACGCTGTTCTCGGCGCTGAACCCGGACGAACCCGACGCCGATCCGCTCGAGACTCTCGACGCCAGCGGCGACCTCCGCGCCGAAAGCACCGAGACCAGCTACCAACGGGAGCAGATCGTGGCTGTCATCGAGGAGGAAGTCGCGAAGCTTCCGCCCCGTCAACGGGAGGCGTTCCTGCTTCGTTACTGGGAAGAACTCGACACGGCTGAAACGGCCGCTGCGATGGGGTGCTCCGAGGGCAGCGTCAAAACCCACTGCTCGCGCGCGACGGGCACACTGGCCAAGGCCCTGCGAGAGCGCGGCATAACGCTATGAATAATCAGGACGAATTCGCCTTCCGGGTGCGACAGGCCCTCAACGAGGGCGCAGAGCGGCTCGATTACCGGACCGTGCTCCGTCTCGAGCAGGCCCGCGGCGCGGCGCTCGCCCGGCAGCGTCGTGCGGGTCCAGCCACGGTGCGGCTGCCGGCGCTGCAGCTGGCCACTGCGGGCACGCCACCGCCCTACGGCGGCCACGGCCTGTGGACCTGGCTGCGTGGCGCCGGATGGGCCGCCCCGCTCATCGCGCTGGCGGTCGGATTCGTGGCGATCGGCCAGTGGCAGCAGCAGCGCGAAATCGAACGCCTGGCCGCGCTGGACTTCGCGGTGCTGCTCGACGAGGCACCGCTGGAGGCTTACGCCGACCGCAGCTTCGGCGTCCTGCTGCAGGACGAGCGCCAATCCCGCTGACCGTGACGACGCGCCGCTACCTGTTCGTTGCTGCGGCCGGCGCAGCGATGCTGCTGATCGGCGGTCGCGCCGCGGCACAGTCCGGCGGGCCGACGTGGAGCCAGCTCACGCCGCAGCAGCGCGAAGCGCTGGCGCCGCTCGCCGGAGAGTGGGCGAGGATGCCGGCGGACCGCAAGCTCAAGTGGCTGGACATCGCGTCCAAGTACCCGCGCATGTCGCCCGAGGGCAAGGCGCATTTGCATGCACGGATGTCGGAATTCTCGAAGCTGACGCCGGAACAGCGGCAGACGGCGCGCGAGAACTTCCAGCGCGCCTACCAACTGCCGCGCGAGAGCCGTGAGTCGGCTGTGCAGCAGTACCAGGCACTGCCGGACGACAGGAAAAAGGAACTCAGCGAGCGCAGCCAGCGCAAGGACACCGCGAAGGCGACGGAGAAAAAGAAGTGACCCGGATCGCAGTGCCGGGCCGCGGCATCGCAGCCCGGTAGTCGCCGGATCCCGTGTCTTCTGCTCCCCAGGTCCGTAATGTCAACGGCGGTGAAAGCGCGCCGCCGGGTTTTCTGCTTCGCCTGGCCGCGATGACCTACGAGGCGGTGCTGCTGTTCGGACTGGCGTTCGTGACCAGCCTTGCGCTGCTGGTCCTGGCCGGATGGAGCCACCCGCTGTCGCCATCGCAACGCTGGGTGCTGCAGGCGGTTCTGTTCGTCGTGGTCGGCGTGTACTTCGTCTACTGCTGGGTGCGCGCCGGGCAGACGCTGGCGATGAAGTCGTGGCGACTGCGCGTGGTCGACCGCGATGGTGTCCGGCTTACGCCCGCGCGCGCGGTGCTGCGCTACCTGCTGGCCTGGAGCCTGTTCGCGCCGGGGCTG
>JAHEDN010000189.1 GCA_024641225.1 Burkholderiales bacterium
GACACCTCGTCCCCTTCGGCAAGGCCCAGCAGCCGCGCCTCGAGACCGGCCGCCAGGTGTCCGCCGCCAAGTTGCAGCGTCGCCGGATGTCCGCCCAGCGTGCTGACCACTTCGCGCTCGGCGCCGTCTACGAAAGCAGCCAGACGATAATGCAAGGTCACGTGTGAATCGGGCGCGATCCGGGCCATGGCAAGCAGAAGAGGCAGTCGCGGCATTGTAGCCAACGGCCCCCGGATGACGGTGCGCGATTGGCCGGCGGCCGAGCGTCCACGCGAGCGCCTTCTCAGGCAGGGGCCGCAGTCGCTTTCGGAAGCCGAGCTGCTGGCGGTGTTCCTGCGCATCGGCTTGCCCGGACAGAGCGTGCTCGAGTTGGCGCGCCGCGCCATCGACCGCTTCGGCTCGCTCAATGGCCTGCTCAACGCCACGCCCGGCGAGATCCAGGCCATGCCGGGCTTCGGGCCGGCCAAGTGCGCCCAGCTCCTGGCGGTGATCGAACTTGCACGGCGGGCGCTGAAGGAGGAGGTACGGCGCGGGCACCTGCTCGACTCGCCGCCGAAAGTACGCGAATACCTGCGCCTGCGAATCGGACAACTCAGGCACGAAGTCTTCGCCGCGTTGTTTCTCGATGCGCAGAACCGTCTCATCGACGATGAAGAACTTTTCCGGGGCACGTTGACGCAGACCAGCGTCTACCCGCGCGAAGTGGTCAAGCGGGCGCTGCAGCACAACGCCGCCGCCGTGATCCTTGCTCACAATCACCCGTCCGGCGTGGCCGAGCCAAGCCGTGCCGATGAGCTTCTGACCCGCGCGCTGCGCGATGCCCTGGCGCTGGTCGACGTGCGGGTGCTCGACCATGTCATCGTCGCCGGAGCGTCGAGCGTGTCGTTCGCCGAGCGCGGCCTGCTTTGAGTCCGTACTTCGGCGCCCCTCTCGCGGGCCGGCAATCGACTGGAACGGAAGCACGCGGGACGCTATACTCGCGCGCTTTCGTTCGGCGGCAGTCCACGCTCTGGGCCTTTAGCGCTGCCGAGAAGTGAAACTCAAGCGAGGGATCAACCATGGCACGCGTGTGTCAAGTCACAGGCAAGAAGCCGATGGTCGGCAACAACGTTTCGCACGCCAACAACCGGACCAAGCGCCGCTTTCTGCCCAACCTGCAGGATCGTCGCTTCTGGGTGGAAAGTGAAAAACGCTGGGTGCGGCTGCGCCTGACCACCGCCGGCCTGCGCACGATCGAGAAGCAGGGTATCGATGCGGTGCTGGCCGACCTGCGCGGCCGCGGCGAACTCTGAACTAGGAAGGGAGAGCAAAGATGGCCAAGGGCGCTCGCGAGAAGATCAAGCTGGAATCAACGGCTGGCACGGGACATTTCTATACGACGTCGAAGAACAAGCGCACCACGCCGGACAAACTTCAGTTCGTGAAGTTCGATCCGGTGGCGCGCAAGCACGTCACGTACAAGGAAACCAAGCTGAAGTAGCCGCCGGAGATCGGCAGCCAACAAAAAAACCGGCCGCGGCCGGTTTTTTTGTTGGCTGCAACGCCCTGTCCCAATAGGTCAGCCGGCCGCCGGCGCGTAACTGCGGATCCGGAGTGCCGCCTCCTGCAGGGCGCGGATGCCGCTCGCCTCGGCGCGCGCAATCCAGTCCTGCAGATGTGCCAGCATTTGCTCGCGCGAGGCGGTGCCACGCTCCCAGACCGCCGCCAGTTCGGTTCGCATGTCGACCAGCGTGCGCATTGCCCCGCTTTGCCCCAGCAGGTCGCGCAGCGTCTGCTGCTGCGCCGGCGGGATCGACAGCACATCGGACTTTCGCAGCCAGCGCCGCAGCGATGCGAACCGCTGCTTTTCGGCCGCCGGCAGACTGAGCCGGCGCAGTTCCTCGTTCAGCGTCGAGCGCAATCCTCGCGCATAGCGCGACAGCAGGTCGTAGCGGTTGGCGATCACCGCCTGCAGCGTCTGCACGTCGATCCCCTGTCGTGGCGCCGCGACTTTCGGCACCGGCGCCACGCGCAGCACCTTTGCCAGGCCAAGCGCCGACAAGATCCGGATGTAGGTCCAGCCGAGGTCGAACTCGAACCACCGGCTCGACAGCTTTGCCGACGTCGGGTACGTGTGATGGTTGTTATGCAGTTCCTCGCCGCCGATCAGGATGCCCCACGGGCTGATGTTGGTCGCCGCGTCCGGGCTGTCGAAGTTGCGGTAGCCCCAGAAATGCCCGATCCCGTTGATCACGCCGGCGGCGAAAAAAGGAATCCACATCATCTGCACGGCCCATACGGCCAGGCCGGCCGCCCCAAACAGGATCAGGTCGGCGCCGAGCATCAGGCCGCAGCCATGCCAGGTCAGGCGCGAGTACACGTTGCGTTCGACCCAGTCGTTCGGCACGCCGTGGCCGTAGCGGGCCAGCGTTTCGACGTTGTTCGCCTCGTCCATGTACAACTCGGCGCCCTGCCACAGGACCTTCCTCAGGCCGCGCGTCTGCGGGCTGTGGGGATCGTCCGTTGTTTCGCACCTGGCGTGGTGCTTGCGGTGGATCGACACCCATTCCTTTGTCTGCATGCCGGTGGTCAGCCACAGCCAGGCGCGGAAGAAATGTGCGACGACGGGATGCAGATCAAGCGCGCGGTGCGCCTGCGAACGGTGCAGGAAGATGGTCACCGCGGCGATGGTGACGTGCGTCAGCAGCAGCGCAGCGACGACGATCTGCCACCAGGCAAGATCCAGCACACCGCCATCGAGAAATTGCAGGAAATACATTCAACCTCCGACTGCACTCGGCATTACGCCGGACGCGCGAGAAAACCAGTGAGCCGCGATTGTACGGGTGCCTGCCGGGATGCAGAAACCCTGGATCGCGCAACCACCGATCAGCGCCTGCGCTGCAAGATGGCTGCAAAGAAGCCATCGGTCGCGTGCACGTGCGGCAGCATCACGAAATATGGCGCCGACCGTTCCAGGCCGGGGATCTCGATGCCCTGCGCGCCAAGCACCTCAACGGCCGGGACCGGCACGAACTGTGGCTGATCGGCAACGAAAGCTTCGATCACGGCCTGGTTCTCTTCAGCCAGAAGTGAGCACGTCGCGTAGACGAGCCGGCCGCCGGGTTTGACCAGCCGGGCAGCCGCGCGCAGCACCTTGTGCTGCACGGCATTGACCCGCGCAAGTTCGCGCTCGTCGAAACGCCATTTCAGGTCAGGATTGCGCCTCAGGGTGCCACTGCCCGAGCACGGCGCGTCGACCAGCACGCGGTCGATCTTGCCCGACAGCCGCTTCACACGCAGGTCGTTCTCGGTGGCGATCGCCGCCGGATGAACGTTGGATAACCCGCTGCGTTTCAATCGGGGACCAAGGCCGGCGAGCCGTCGCGCATGGATGTCGAACGCGTAGATGCGCCCGGTCGATCGCATCAGGCTGCCGAGCGCAAGTGTCTTGCCGCCCGCCCCGGCACAGAAATCGGCGACCATTTCACCGCGGCGCGGCGCTATCAGCCGGGCGATCAGCTGACTGCCTTCGTCCTGCACTTCGATCTTGCCGTCCTGATACAAGGGCCAGCGCGTCAGGCCAGGCTTTTCCAGCAGGCGGATGCCTTCCGGTGAATGCAGCGTCGGTTCGGCGTGCAGCGGGGCGTGCTGCCGCGAAGCGCTGCGCAGTTCGGCCAGGACCTCGTCGCGCTGCGTGCGCTGGGTGTTGACGCGCAGATCGAGCGGCGCGGCTTCGATCAGCGCGGCAAACAGGGCCGGCGCATCCTCGTACTGCCCAGCGATGCGCTCGTAAAGCCACATCGGCAGCTCGGCCTGCACGGCGCGCGGCGCCACTTCGAGTCGCATCGACAGTGCGTGTCGCACCGCGCGTTCGTCGTTGCGCAGCGCGCGTGCATCGAGCGCCGCAGCGCCATGCTGGCGCGCCAGGGTGATCAACCCAGCCAGTCTGGCGGCGCGCTCAGGGCGGGCCGGCTGCATCATCCAGCGCAGGCTGGCATAACGGCGCAGCGCGTGGAACACGGCCTCGGCGATCAGGCCGCGCTCGCTGCGGCCGAGCTTCGCGTGCTGTCTGAAGTAGCGCGACATCACTGCGTCGGCCGGGCCGTCGAAGCGCAGCACCTGCGCCAGCAGTTGCGCCAGTTGATCGACGACCAGCGAGGTGATTCGCATGCCGTTCATCCCACGAGCGCCAACGCATCCGGCGGCAGGTTGCGTACGGCGACCCTGCCGTTGACCAGTTCGATCCGCCCCTCGCACAGCCAGCGCACGCAGCGCGGCAGCAGCATGTGCTCGCGCTGCAGCACTCGCGCCGCCAGCGTCTCCTCGCTGTCGTCCGGCAGCACGCCAATGGCCGCCTGGGCAATGATTGCGCCGCCGTCGACCTCGTTCGACACGAAGTGGACCGTCGCGCCGTGCACACGCACCCCGGCCGCCAGCGCCTGCCGGTGCGTCGCCAGCCCGGGAAAGACCGGCAGCAAGGACGGATGAATGTTGATCAGACGGCCCGTGTAGCGCGCGACGAACGAGGCGCCGAGCACGCGCATGAACCCGGCGAGCACGACGACATCCGGCGCGTGCGCGTCGATCGCCGCCGCCAGGCCTGCGTCGAACGCCTCGCGCGAAGCGAAGCGCTGGTGCTCGATTACCGTGGCCGGCACCCCACGCGTCGCCGCGTGGCCCAAACCTGCCGCATCGCCCCGGTTACTGATTACTGCGACGACCCGCGCCGGAACCTCCGCTTCCCAGCGTTCCGCCTCGGCGGTACGCAGGATCGATTCGAGATTGCTGCCGCGCCCGGAGATCAGGCAGACGATGCGTTTCATGCGGCGCGGATTCTACGCGTCGACCCATGTGCGGACGTGCTTCGATTCGAGCCATGAGAGACACGTTCGTATAATCCGCGCGCTCTCTGCATCCCAGAATCGATGAAAATCTTCCGCGGCATCGCGCGCAGCGGTGATCGCCTCCCGGTAGCGCTGGCGATCGGCAATTTCGACGGCGTTCACCGCGGCCACCAGGCGCTGCTGGCGCAGCTGGTGGCCGCCGCGCGCCGGCATCGCCTGAGCCCGGCAGTGATGACCTTCGAGCCGCATCCGCGCGAGCTCTTTGCACCGGCGAGCGCGCCGGCGAGGGTCGCCAACATTCGCGACAAGATCGAGGCGCTGGCTGACGCGGGCGTCGAGAGGGTCTTCATCCAGCATTTCAATCGGCGGTTTGCGTCGCTCAGTCCGGAGCAGTTCATCGCCGACGTGCTGGTGAGAGGACTGGACACACGCTGCCTTCTGGTCGGTGACGATTTCCGCTTCGGCGCTCGCCGTGCCGGCGATGTCGAACTGCTTCGCAGCCGTGCCGCAGCGCACGGCTACGTGGTCGAGCAACTGGCCACGGTGCAGGATCATGGCGTTCGCGTATCAAGTTCCGAGGTGCGCGAGGCGCTCGCCGCCGGCGATCTCGCGCACGCGGCCGCGCTGCTCGGCCGGCCGTACTCGATCTCCGGGCGCGTTCTGCACGGCCGCAAGCTGGGGCGCGAGATCGGTTTTCCGACGCTCAACCTCAGGCTCGCGCACAAGCGGCCGGCCGCCCATGGCGTCTACGCGGTCAAGGTTCACGGGCTCGCCGACGACCCGCGGCCCGGCGTCGCCAGCATCGGCCTGCGCCCGACCGTAGACGACACGGGCCGGTGGCTGCTCGAAGTGCACCTGTTCGACTTTGCACAGCAGGTCTACGGCAAGCTGGTCCGCGTCGAACTCGTCCACAAGCTGCGCGAAGAGACCAAGTACGACTCGCTGCACGCGCTGACCACGGCGATCCGCAACGACACTGCCGCAGCGCGAGCGCTGCTCGCACCCGTCAGTCCACCGGCCTGACCTCCCGAGAGCGCCGTCCCGCAGCGGGGGCGCGCTGTCCGTAAACTGCGCGCTTTTCGACC
>JAHEDN010000190.1 GCA_024641225.1 Burkholderiales bacterium
ATCTCGACCTGTACAGGCGCGTGACCGACCGCCTCGCGCGTTGATGCCGATCGCGGCTGCGCTCAGCCGCGGCCGAACAGTCGTTTCAGGAACGCCAGCAGCAGGCTGAAGAAGCCGATCCTGGCCGGCGCGGCCGGCGCAGCCCCGGCCGCCGCCTCCGCCGGCGGCAGCGCGCGCGCCGCCAGTTGCGCGCCAAAGGCCTCGAAGAACTTGTCGGCGGTGGCTCCGGCCGCCGCGTCGATCAGCCTCGATCCAACCTGCGCCAGCTTGCCGCCGACGTGCGCGTTGGCGATGTAGGAAAGCTTCGTCTGCTGCGGCGATTCCTCGACCAGGGTCACCCGCGCTTCGCCGCGCGCGAAGCCGGTCGGCCCGCCGGAGGCGTCGAACTTCATCGTGTATGCATTCGGCGCATCGATGTCTGCCAGCGCCATCTTGCCCTTGAACCGCGACTTCACCGGTCCGACCGCCGCGGTCATCGCGATGTCGAACTGGTTTTCTCCGGTGACGTCGATGCTCTCGCATCCGGGGATGCAGCCCCTGAGCATTTCCGTGTCGTTCAGTGCCGCCCAGGCCGTGGCGCGGTCCACGGCGAGCATCCGTTCTCCCTTCAGTTCCATCGGGTAACCTCCTTGCGCAATCGGCCGGCGCCGGCCAGCGTTTCCGCCAGCCGCTCCAGGCTCTCGATGTTGTGCACCGGCAGGAAGCTTGACACGTGTGCGAGCAGCGCGCGCACGCCGCGCGCCTTGGGCTCGAACGCCTCGTAGCGCAGCAGCGGATTGAGCCAGACCAGCCGCCGGCACGACTTGGCCAGCCTTTCCGCCTCACGGCCGAGCTCTTCGATTGCCGCGTGCTCCAGCCCGTCGCTGACCAGCAGCACCGTCGGGCTGCCCGACAGCACGCGCCGCGCCCAGTGCCGGTTGAACTCGTGCAGGCAGGCGGCGATGCGCGTGCCGCCGGACCAGTCGTCGACGGCGCGCACGACCTCGGCGATGGCCTCGTCCGGATCGCGGTTGCGCAGCTGGCGCGTGATGTTGGTCAGCCGCGTGCCGAAGACAAACGCATGGATGCGATAGTTCGCCGCCTCGCGGCTGCCCACGAGCGCGTGCAGGAAGTGCAGGAACATGCGCGAATACCGGCTCATCGAGCCGGAGATGTCGACGATCACCACCAGCGGCTCGTTGCGCCTGCGCCGCTGCCGCCGCGGCAGCTCGGCGATGTCGCCGCCGCGCCTCGCGCTCTCGCGCAGCAAGGCACGCAGGTCGAGCCGGCTGCCGCGCATGCTCGGTGCGTCACGGCGCGTGGCGAGCTGCGCGAAGAACGGCGCAATCGCCGCCAGCGTTCTCTTTGCCGCCGCCCACTCGGCTGTGCTCATGGTGTCGAAATCGGCCTTGCGGAGCTGCTCGCGGTCCGTCCACGAAAGCTGCGCATCGATCTCGATGCGCTCGGACTCCTGTTCCTGAGGCGGGCGCGGCAGCGCCGGCGCCAGCGCCTCGCCGAGGCGGCGGTTTTCCGGTGGCGCGGGCGGGGCACCGCCTTTCTTCTGGCTCACCTGGGGCAGCAGCAGGCGCAGCATCTGTCCCAGCAGGTCCGGATCCTTCCAGAAGATGTGAAAAGCCTGCTCGAACAGCAGCCGATGCTGGGCGCGATCAATCAGGCACGCGGCGAGAACGGCGCGGAAATCGCCGCGCGATTCGATTCCTGCCACCTTGAGCGCCTGCAGCGCGAGCAGAACGCGGTCGGTGCCCAGCGGCAAACCGGCCGCGCGCAGCACGCGCGCGAAGTGCACGACGTTCTCGGCCAGGCGTCCGGGCGCAGACTCCGCGGAGACCGTCACCATCAGTGCGCCGGCAGAGCCAATGCCGCACCCGGCAAGCCGGGTCGGTCGACCCACCAGCCGGCGGCGACCAGCAGCCACTGCGCCAGGCCTGCCGCGGCGACCGCGGCGATCGACGGTGGCGGCGGTCCGAGCAGATCGGCCGCGAAGATTGCGAGCAGCAGCGCACAGAGCGCCCACAACCGCCAGCGCTTCTGTCCCCGAGTGGCGCGCAGATACAGCAGCAGACCGCCGGCAAACAATCCCAGCTCCGCCACCACCGACGCCAGCGGTGCGTTCCACAGTCCAAAGCCAACACGGACGACGCCGCCCGGAACCAGCGCGAGGTCCGCACGGTGCGCCACTGCATCGAGCAGCCAGTGACTCACGACGAGCAGGGCGACGATCGTCGCGCCACGCCGTTCGCGCGCCACCGCGTAGTAAGCGCCACCGGCCAGCAGCGCCCAGACGCAGACCATCAGCAGGCTGTGCGAGACCGGGTAGTGCTCGAATACCAGCGGACTGAGGCCGCTGATGCCCGGATCGATGCGCGCCCTTTCAACACCCGCCAGCAGCAGCAGCGGCCACAGCAGATCGACGAATACGGACGCAAGAAACAGCGTGCCCAGCGACGTCGCGGGTGCGGCGCGCTTGGCTGCGAATGCCACCGCGTAGTGACCGAGGAACATCGGGGACCGTGCCGGCGCGCGAATTCAGACCGCGACCTCGCGCCGGATCTGCTCGACCAGGCGCGCCGCCTCGCTGCCCTGCACCTTGGCGATGTCGTCCTGGTACTTCAGCAGGACGCCGAGCGTGTTGTTGACGGTGTCGGCGTCGAGCGCCACCGCGTCGAGCGCAAGCAGCGCGCGGCTCCACTCGATCGTCTCCGACACGCCGGGCAGCTTGTACAGGTCGATCGTGCGCAGGTTCTGCACGAACGCGACGATCTGCTTCGAAAGCGCTTCCTTCGCGTCGGGCACCCTGCGGCGGACGATGTCCAGTTCGCGCGCGGCCGATGGGTAGTCGACCCAGTGGTAGATGCAGCGGCGCTTTACGGCGTCGTGGATCTCGCGCGTGCGGTTGGAGGTGATGATCACCACCGGCGGCTCGGTCGCCTGGATCGTCTTCCACTCCGGGATCGTGATCTGGAAATCCGAAAGCACCTCGAGCAGATAGGCCTCGAACGGCTCGTCGGTGCGGTCGAGTTCGTCGATCAGCAGCACCGGCGCAACTGCGTGCGGCAGCAGCGCGCGCAGCAGCGGCCGCTCGATCAGGAAGCGGCCGGTGAACAGGCCCTCGGCGAGCTGGTCGCGAGCGGTCTCCCGGGCCTCGGCCAGGCGGATCTCCAGCATCTGCCGCGCATAGTTCCACTCGTAGGCCGCGGCGTTGACATCCAGCCCTTCATAGCACTGCAGGCGAATCAGCTCGGCGGCGAGCCCGGCCGCGAGCACCTTGGCAATCTCGGTCTTGCCGGTGCCGGGTTCGCCTTCGAGGAACAGCGGTCGCTTCAGCTTCAGTGACAGGAATACCGCGGTCGCCAGCTGGCGGTCGGCGACGTAGTTGTGTTCCGCCAGCAGCGCGGCGGTGGCGTCGATCGACGTGGGCGTTTTCATGAAGGAACGTTAGCCGATCGTTGCCGGACATGCCATTCGCCCGCAGCCATGCGGAACGAGGCTGTGCGCCACGGCAGCGCGCAGTCGAGCTTTCCAGGCGATTGATGAAATTGGAGTCTGGCCCCGATTTCTACTTGAACAGCGCGGCCATCCGCCGCTGCGCCTCCTCGGTGGACACATCCTCGACATGAGTGGCAAGCGTCCACTGGTAACCGTACGGGTCCTTCAGCGTGCCTGAGCGGTCGCCGTAGAACTGATCTTCGACCGGTCGTACCTCGGTCGCGCCGGCCTCGATCGCGCGGCGGAAGGAAGCATCGGCATCGGGCACGTAGATCATCATAGACACCGGCGAACCGCCCAGCCCCAGCGGGCTGCGGTTGCCCCACTCCGTATTCTCCTCGGACATCATCAGGATCGAGTCGCCGATGCGGAATTCGGCGTGGGCGACCGAGCCGTCGGGCATATCGAGTTTCAGCACCAGTTCAGCGCCGAAGGCGCGTGCGTAGAAGTCAAGTGCCGCTTTCGCATCGCGCAGGGCGAGGTAAGGCGTCACCGTGTGATAGCCCGGCGGCTTGAAAGGAACTTCGGCCATCGTGATCCCCCCGAAAATGCACAGGCGCCGCGAACGGCGCCTGCGCGTCGACAGGAAGCGACTGAGCTCAGGCCGCCGCCGCAACCGCGCGCTTCGTAAGCACGCCGATCAGGTGCGCGCGGTAGGCCGCCGAGCCGTGCAGGTCGCCATTGAGACCATCGGCCGGGATCGCGACGCCTTCGCAGGACTCGGGCGCGAACTTGGCATTGAGCCGGTCTTCCAGCGCCTTGACCCTGAACGCGCAGGCGCCCGCGCCGGTCACCGCGACGCGCACGCCGCCCGAGGTCTTGGCGACGAAGACTCCGACGATCGAGAACCGCGACGCCGGCTGCTTGAACTTGAGCCAGGCCGCCTTCTCCGGCCTGGGAAAGGTGACCGCGGTGATCAGTTCGCCGGGCTTGAGTGCCGTCTCGTAGAGGCCCTTGAAATAGTCGTCGGCGGCGACCTGCCGCGAGTTGGTGTGGATCGTCGCGCCCAGACCGAGTACGCCAGCCGGGTAGCAGCCTGCCGGATCGCTGTGCGCCAGAGAGCCGCCGATCGTGCCGCGGTTGCGCACCGCGCGGTCGCCGATGCCCCCGGCAAGTGCCGCAAGCGCCGGAATCATCGCCTGCACGTCCTTCGACGTGGCGACGGTGTGATGCGTCGTCATCGCGCCGATGCGCACGCTGGTGCCCTCGGCGCGGATGCCTCGCAGTTCGCCGATGCCCGACAGGTCGATGAATCCGTCGGGCGCCAGCAGGCCGAGCTTGATCGACGGCAGCGTCGACTGCCCGCCGGCCAGCACCTTGTCGTCGGGGTGCTCGCCGATCAGCTTGACGGCCTCGGCGACCGAGGCCGGACGGTGGTAGTGGGTATGGTGCATGAGTGTTCTCCGCCTCAGTGTTTTTTCTGCGCCGCCTGGATGGCCTTCCAGACAATGTGCGGGCTGACCGGCATCGAGATGTCGCGAATGCCCAGGTGAGCGAGCGCGTCGACCACGGCGTTAATCACTGCCGGCGTCGAGCCGATCGCGCCCGCTTCGCCGCAGCCCTTCACGCCCAGCGGGTTGTGCGTGCACGGCGTGCCCTTGACCGTCTCGACCACGAAGCTCGGCAGGTCGTCAGCGCGCGGCATTGCGTAGTCCATGTAGCTGCCGGTGACCAGTTGCCCGTCCTCGTTGTAGACGCAGCCTTCGAGCAATGCCTGGCCGATGCCCTGCGCCAGCCCGCCGTGCACCTGCCCCTCGACGATCATCGGGTTGACCACGTTGCCGAAGTCGTCAGCGGCGGTGAAGCGGTCGATCGTCACGCGGCCCGTGTCCGGGTCGACCTCGACCTCGCAGATGTAGGTGCCGGCCGGATAGGTGAAGTTGGTCGGGTCGTAGAACGCGTTCTCGTTCAGGCCCGGCTCCAGCTTGTCGTGCGGGTAGTTGTGCGGCACGTAGGCGGTCAGTGCCACCTCGGCGAAGGTCTTCTTGCGGTCGGTGCCGGCGACGCGAAATTCGCCATCGGTGAACTCGATGTCCGCGTCCGACGCCTCGAGCAGGTGCGCGGCGATCTTCTTGCCCTTGGCGATCACCTTGTCGACGGCCATGACGATCGCCGTGCCGCCCACGGCCAACGAACGGCTGCCGTAGGTTCCCATGCCGAAAAGGATCTTGTCGGTGTCGCCGTGCTGGATGTCGACGGCGTCGATGCCGATGCCGAGCTTGTCGGCGACGACCTGCGCGAAAGTCGTCTCGTGGCCCTGCCCGTGCGAGTGAGTGCCGGTGAAGACTGTCACCGTGCCGGTCGGGTGCACGCGCACCTCGCCGGCCTCGAACAGCCCGGCGCGTGCGCCGAGCGCGCCGGCGACGCTCGACGGCGCGATGCCGCAGGCCTCGATGTACGCGGCGTAGCCCATCCCTCGAAGC
>JAHEDN010000191.1 GCA_024641225.1 Burkholderiales bacterium
AGACGATGTCGAACTCGCGCTGGTGCGCTGGCTCAACGCGCTGCTGGCGCAGGCACGGGAATGCGGCGCGGTGTTCTGCGGGTTCGAACTGCGACGCGACGGCAACCGGTGGCGCGGCACAGCCCGCGGCGAACCGTGGCGCGACTCGCATGAGCGCGGCACCGAGGTGAAGGGCGCGACGCTGACCGCACTGTCGGTGCGGCGAGACGAGAAAGGCTGGCAGGCGCGCTGCGTGGTCGACGTTTAGGGAGACTGCGATGGATCTCGACAAGCTCGAACGCATCGACGAGTGGACCTGGCGCGTGAAGCGCGCACCGGCTGCCGGCGGCGCCGAGGCACTGCTGTACGGCGACCGCGAGCTGATGGCGGCGATGGACGACAAGGTGCTCGAGCAGATCGGCAACGTTGCGCGATTGCCCGGCCTGGTCGGCGCCGCGATGGCTATGCCGGATGCCCACTGGGGCTACGGCTTTCCGATCGGCGGCGTGGCAGCGTTCGACCCCGACCAGGGCGGCATCATTTCCGCCGGCGGGGTGGGCCTCGACATCTCCTGCGGCATCCGCTGCCTGCGCACCGATCTCACGCTGCCGGAGATTGCACCGAAGCTCGAGCAGCTCGGCGAGCGGCTGTTCCAGACCATCCCGGCGGGCGTCGGCGTCGAGGGCGACCTGAAGCTGTCGGTCGACGAGCTCGACACGGTGATGAGCGACGGTGCCGAATGGGCGGTGCGCCGCGGCTTCGGCTCGGGTGACGACCTGCAGTTCGTCGAGGAGCACGGCCGCGTCGGCGGCGCGGTTCCCGACAACGTATCGCAGACCGCGAAGAAGCGGCAGCGCGGCGAGATGGGCACGCTCGGTTCCGGCAACCACTACCTCGAAGTGCAGGTGGTCGATCGCATCGACGACCAAGCCGCGGCGCAGGCCTTCGGCATCCGCGAAGGGCAGATCGTGATCTCGATCCACTGCGGCTCGCGCGGCCTCGGCCACCAGATCGGCACCGACTATCTAGTGAGCCTGGCCAAGGCCGCGGGCCGGCTCGGCATCGCCCTCCCCGACCGCGAACTGGCGTGCGCGCCGATCGCCTCGCCCGAAGGACAGGCCTACATCGGCGCGATGAACGCGGCGATCAACGTGGCGCTGGCGAACCGCCAGATCCTCACTGCCATCACGCGCGAGACGGTGCACGAGCTGTTTCCCCGGGCGCGACTGGAAACGCTGTTCGACGTCTCGCACAACACCTGCAAGCCGGAGAACCACATCGTCGACGGCAGGCGCCGCCGGCTGTACGTGCACCGCAAGGGCGCGACGCGCGCGTTCGGGCCGGGCCATCCGGACCTACCGGCGCGCTATCGCGAGGCGGGCCAGCCGGTGATCATCGGCGGCAGCATGGGCACCGGCTCGTACATCCTCGCCGGCACCGCGGAGGCCGAGGCGCGCTCGTTCAGCTCGGCCAGCCACGGCGCCGGCCGCCAGATGAGCCGGCACCAGGCGCTGAAGCAATGGCACGGGCGGCAACTGATCGACGAACTGCGCAGCCACGGCATCCTGATCCGAACGCGTTCGATGCGCGGCGCCGCCGAGGAAGCGCCGGGCGCGTACAAGGACGTCGACGCGGTGGCGCGCGCCACCGAAGGCGCGGGGCTCGCGCGACGGGTCGCATTCCTCAGGCCGAAGGTCTGCATCAAGGGGTGAGCCATGGAAATCCGCATTCCGCCCAACGACCTCCCCGGCACGCTGATCCTGCCCGCGCAGCCGCAGGCGGTGGTCGCCTTCGCGCACGGCAGCGGCTCGGGGCGCTTCAGCCCGCGCAACCGGCAGGTGGCGGCACGGCTGCAGCAGGAAAAGCTCGGGACGCTGCTGTTCGACCTGCTCACCGAGGACGAGGCCGACGACCGCCGCAACGTGTTTGACATTCCGCTGCTGGCGCAGCGGCTCGGTCACGCGATCGACTTCCTTCTCGCCCACATCGAAACGGCCGCGCTGCCGATCGGGCTGTTCGGCGCGAGCACCGGCGCGGCGGCGGCGCTGGTCGCCGCCGCGCAGAGGCCCGATCAGATCAGCGCCGTCGTTTCGCGCGGCGGGCGGCCGGACCTCGCCGGCGATGCCCTGCCACTGGTGCACGCGCCGACGCTGCTGATCGTCGGCGGCGCGGACACGGAAGTGCTGATGCTCAACCGCGGCGCCGCACGCCAGATGACGTGCGCCTGCGAACTCGCCGTGGTGCCGCACGCGACGCACCTGTTCGAGGAGCCCGGCACGCTGGAACAGGTGGCGGAGCTGGCCGCGCGCTGGCTTGGAGGGCATTGCCCGGCGCGTGCAACCTGACGGCTGACCCCGGCGGCGAAGCACATCCACCACCGCTTGCCCTCACCCGGCGCTTCGCGCCACTCTCTCCCGCTGATGCGGGAGAGAGTTAGCGGGGTACTTCGGCCATCGTGGCCTACGCCCGCACGATCAGCAGCGGCGTGTCGCACTTCGCGGCGATGCGCGTCGCCACCGAGCCGAGCACGGCGGTCTTGAAGCCGCCGTAGCCGTGCGAACCGACCAGCAGCACGTCGAGGTTCTTTTTCGCGTAGGCGGCGATCTCGTCGCCGGGCATTCCGACCAGCCGGACATCGTCGGCCCTTGCCTTGCTCTTTTCGAACAGCTTGCGCGCCGGCGCGACAGCCTTCTCGAAGTCCCTGTCCTGCAGGAGCTTGATCTCCTGCTCGGAATAGGTCGGCACGGCGACGCCGCCGAGATCGGCGACCACCGGCATCACGAAGTCGGGCACCGCGTGCACCAGCGTCATGCGCGCACCGGCGCCGAAGAGGCTCCGGTGGCGCAAGGCGAACTTCACCGCGGCCAGCCCGAACTTGCTGCCGTCCACTGCAATACCGGTCCTGAGCACGTCGCCGCGCGGCGGGCGCAGCGCCCGCAGCACCAGCACCGGCCGCTTGCTCCGCGCCAGCACGCCATGAGTCACCGAGCCGAACAGCAGGCCCTTTAATTCCGAGTAACCGTGCGCGCCGAGCACGATCAGGTCGGCCTTGAGGTTGTCGGCGACCTGCGCGATCCGCTCGGCCGGGTGGCCGCTTTCGACGTGCATCTCGGCAGGGATGCCGGCCTTGGCGAGCGCCTTGCGCGCTGGTTCCAGCACGGCCTCGGCCTCTGTCTGGTAGATGCGACGCGTCAGTTCGCGGCCAAGCCGCGCGGCCGCCATGCGCGCGATCATCGGCTGCACGTTGAGCACATGCATTTCCGGCTCCGCGCCGATCAGCGTGCTGCGCGAGGCGAGGAAGGCCAGTGCCCGCTTGCTGTATTCGCTGCCATCGAGCGGTACGAGGATCCTCATCGTTGTTTCTCCTTGTGCGCCACGGGCAAGGCGCCAATTGCACATTACGCCGGCATGGCGACGCCGGCATCTGCCCTGCATCGCTCCGATGACGCAGGTCAACTGCGTCATCGCGCCGGCTCCTAAATTGAATTCGGTCAAGAGGGCGCGAGGCGACGAGAGTGAACGCAGCACCACGCAGTCGTGACGGATCGATGCGCATCCTGGCGCTGGCCGGCGGCGGCTATCTCGGCCTGTACACGGCGACGGTGCTGGCCGAACTGGAGAAGCGGCTCGGCGAGCCGCTCGGCCGGCGCTTCGACCTGATCGCGGGCACGTCGGTCGGCGCGATCGCCGCGCTGGCGCTGGCCTTCGAGGTGCCGATGCAGCGCGTGGTGCGCCTGTTCCAGGTCCGCGGCACCGAAGTGTTCTCCCCCCGCGCCCGCCCGCGGGGCACCGTGACGCGATTGCTCGACCTGTCGCGCTCGGTGCTCGGCCCGAAGTACTCGGGCGCGGCGCTGCGCGAACTGCTGGCACGCGACTTCGGGCGGCGCACGCTCGGCGAAGCGCTGCACAACCTGGTCATCCCGGCCGTCGACATCACGCGCAGCCACACCAAGGTGTTCAAGACGCCGCATACCGAGGAATCGACCGGCGACGAGGAACTGGCCGCGGTCGACGTGGCAATGGCCGCCTGCGCCGCGCCGGCCTACTTCCCCGCGGTGCGCATCGGCGATTCGATGTATGCGGACGGAGGCCTGTTCGCGACCGCGCCCGACCAGGTCGCGCTGCACGAGGCCCAGCATTTCCTCGGCGTGCCGCCGGAACGGGTGCGGATGCTGTCGGTCGGCACGGCCACCGCCCGCTACCAGCCGGCCGACAGCGTCGACGAAGATGCTGGCGCGGTGGGCTGGCTCTCGGACGGCCGGCTGATCCTGACGCTGATCTCCGTGCAGCAGCAGCACGTGGAGGCGATGATGGAAGACCGTCTTGCGGACCGCTACCTGCACCTGGACGCGCCCTGGCCGCGCGACGCGGGGCTCGGCATCGACGTCGCGACCGAGGAGGCGGCGAAGACACTGATCGCGCTCGGCCGCGCCACCGTCGCCGAGGCCGATCCCGAGCGGCTGGCCGAGTTCCTGTAGGCGCGCTCAGGCGCGGCTTACTGTCCCCAGTCGTGCGCCGCGAACGCGCTGGCGAAAGCCTCGAGCTCGCCGGCGGCCAGCCGGTCAATGCCTGCCGCGCCGGCACGGCCGTCGCCGCCGAAGCGCCGGCACAGTCGATCGGCACCGCGCGGTGCGTCCAGCGGCGCACGCACGCTCGCCATGTAAGTGCCATCCGCGCGTACCTTGAGGACGGCCGACGCGCTGCCCGGCGCGCGCTGGGCGAGCAGGTTGGCGAGGCTGCCCAGCACGCGCCGGCTCCAGCCTTCGTCTGGCAGGACGAAGACGGCGCCGGTGGCGCTTTCGCGGAACGGGGCCAGTTGCATCGCCGTCGCCAGATCCGTACGCCGGCGCGCCGCCAGGTCGGTCACGATCGGATCGCAGCGGGCGAAATCGAGGGGATCGGCATAGGCGGCAACCCGCGCGTACAGCTGAGCGGGGGCAATCAGCACATCTTCGTTGGATTCGCCGTAGCCGTTGTAGTTGACCGCCTCGCCGAGTTCGCGCAGTTCCGCCAGTTCGCGTTCGTTCAGCCCCATCGAGGCGCCAAGCGCCTGGCCAACCGGCGGCAGGTTGTCGCCGAAGGCTGCCGCGACGGCCCAGCGCCTGTACTGGCCGCGCAGTTCGCGGTCAACGATCAGGCTGGAACAGACACTCGGCGAGGTGTCGATAGAGGCACTCAGCCGCGGGTGCTCGGGCACGATGCCGGCGTGGTGATGGTCGAACCAGCGCACGGTTGCGCCAGCCGCCAGCAGCCGCGCCAGCGGTTCGCGGTTTCGAGCGAGCGAGATGTCGAACACTCGCAACTGAAGCCGCCTTGCGTCGCCTGGACTGACCTCGATACGCTCGAGCAGTGCAATTTCCCGCTTCAGACCAGTGACGACCCGCACGCGCCCAGGATCAGGACCTGGTTCGGCGAGCCGCAACTGGTGAGCCGCGAACAGCCCGTCCGCATCACCGTTGAAAACATCGATCTCGATCGGTTTCATCCTTGCTTCCGTAGCCCGGCCGCTAGCTGCGCGACCTTGGCTTCGAGCCGGTTGCGCGTCGACCGAGTGTCGAAACTGAGCACGCGCTCGCCGGCATCCGGCGCCTGCGCGAACGCGCGCTGCCGATCGAGAACGGCGATTGTCGCATCGGAGGCGTCCGCGCCATGCGCCTGGCGCCGCGAAATCCGCGCGCGCAGCGTCGCCGGCGGCGCCTCGCACCAGATGCACTCGCAGCGCACGCCGAGCCGCGTCGCCAGCCGGCGCAGCGCGTCGCGTTCAACGCGCCTGAGCATCGCCGCATCGACGATGACCGGGTAGCCGGCGTCGAGCACCGTGGCCGCCACCTCGTGCAGTCGTTGATAAGTGCGCTTCGTCATCGCCAGCGAATACAGGCCCGCGCCGAAGCCGGCATCCTTGCGCGAATCCGCCGCCAGCCCG